>JBBRXI010000140.1:0-6488 GCA_038248575.1 Burkholderiales bacterium
CTGATCGTACGCCTTGAACTCGCCACCGAATCGCTCGGCACCGATCTTCGTCAGCGCTGCCGTCAGCGTCGTCTTGCCGTGGTCCACGTGACCAATCGTGCCGACGTTGACGTGCGGCTTGGTGCGCTCGAATTTACCCTTAGCCATGACTCAAAACCTCAAACAGTGAATAGCGTTGACGACGACTTAGCCGGCCTTCTTCATCACCTGTTCGGCGATGCTGTTCGGCGCTTCAGCGTAGTGATCGAATTCCATGGTGAACGTGGCACGGCCCTGAGACATGGAGCGCATCGACGTGGCATAACCAAACATCTCGCCCAACGGCACCAGCGCGTTGATGACCTTGCCCGATGGGCTGTCGTCGGAACCCTGCAGGAGGCCGCGACGGCGCGACAGATCGCCCATCACGTCGCCCATGTAGTCTTCCGGCGTAACAACTTCGACCTTCATGATCGGCTCGAGCAGCACCGGATTGGCCTTGTGGAAGCCCTCCTTGAAGCCCATCGAACCTGCGATTTTGAACGCCATTTCGTTCGAGTCGACTTCATGATACGAACCGTCGACAAGGCGGACCTTGATATCAACGACCGGGAAGCCGGCAAGAATGCCGTTTTGCATCGCCTCACGAATACCTTTGTCTACCGCCGGCACATATTCCTTCGGAACCGTACCGCCGACCGTCGCATTCTCGAACGTGTAGCCCAAGCCGCGTTCCTGCGGTTCGATCTCGAGTACGACATGACCGTACTGACCCTTACCACCGGACTGGCGCACGAACTTGCCGTCCTGCTTGACCGCTTTGCGAATCGTCTCGCGGTACGCGACCTGCGGCTTGCCGACATTGGCTTCCACGTTGAACTCGCGCTTCATGCGATCAACGATGATTTCCAGATGCAATTCGCCCATGCCGGCGATGATGGTCTGGCCGGATTCTTCGTCAGTGCGCACGCGCAGCGACGGATCTTCCTGCGCAAGACGCGACAGCGCCATGCCCATCTTTTCCTGATCGGACTTCGTCTTCGGCTCAACTGCCATCGCGATGACCGGCTCAGGGAAAATCATGCGCTCGAGCGTGATGACGTTGTTCGGCGCGCACAGCGTATCGCCCGTCGTAACGTCCTTCAGACCGACTGCGGCGGCGATATCGCCGGCACGGACTTCCTTGATTTCGTCACGCTGGTTCGCGTGCATCTGCAGAATGCGGCCAACACGCTCTTTCTTGCTTTTGACCGGGTTGTACACGGTGTCGCCCGAGTTCAACGTGCCCGAATAGACACGGAAGAACGACAGCGAACCGACGAACGGATCGGTCATGATCTTGAACGCGAGCGCCGAGAACGGATCGGTATCCAGCGCGGCGCGAGAAGCTTCCTTCTCATCCTCGTCAATACCCTTGACTGGCGGACGATCAGACGGGGCCGGCAGATAGTGGATAACCGCATCCAGCATTGCTTGCACGCCCTTGTTCTTGAAGGCCGTGCCACAAAAGACCGGGATAAGACTCGTCGCCAGTGTGCCGGCGCGAATGCCCTTCATGATTTCCTCTTCCGAGAGATCACCCTCTTCGAGGTACTTGTTCATGAACTCGTCGGACGTTTCTGCCGCCGCTTCCACCATGAAGCTACGCGCGGCTTCGCACGTCCTCACGAGATCAGCCGGAATGTCGCGGTATTCGAACTTCGTTCCCTGGGCTTCCGTATCCCAGTAGATCGCCTTCATCTTGATGAGGTCGACCACACCTTCGAAATGCTCTTCCGCGCCGATCGGCACCTGCATCGGAACCGGGTTGGCACCAAGACGAGCCTTCAGCTGCGAAACGACTTTGCTGAAGTCGGCGCCGGTGCGATCCATCTTATTGACGAAGGCCATGCGCGGTACGCCGTACTTATTGGCCTGACGCCAGACGGTTTCCGACTGCGGCTGCACGCCGCCAACCGCGCAAAGGACAAACACGGCGCCGTCGAGCACGCGCAGCGAACGCTCGACTTCGATTGTGAAGTCGACGTGCCCCGGGGTGTCAATGATGTTGAACCGGTGTTCCGGGAAAGACATATCCATGCCTTTCCAGAAGCAGGTCGTCGCGGCCGACGTAATCGTGATGCCGCGCTCTTGTTCCTGCTCCATCCAATCCATCGTCGCAGCACCTTCGTGCACTTCGCCGATTTTGTGGTTGACGCCGGTGTAAAACAGGATGCGTTCGGTCGTCGTCGTCTTGCCGGCATCAATGTGAGCCATGATGCCGAAGTTGCGATAACGGTCGATAGGGGTAGTACGGGCCACAGTCGTTCCCTCAACTCTTACCAGCGATAGTGCGAGAACGCCTTGTTGGCTTCCGCCATACGATGCGTTTCTTCACGCTTCTTGACCGCGGAACCGCGGTTCTCGGAAGCTTCGAGCAGCTCGGCGGCCAGCTTGCGCGGCATCGAGTTCTCGCTGCGCTTACGCGCGGCGTCGATGACCCAGCGCATGGCCAGCGCCGTACGGCGAGCCGAGCGGACTTCGACCGGAACCTGATAGGTCGCACCACCGACGCGGCGCGACTTCACTTCGACGGACGGGGCGACATTGCTAAGCGCCTTCTCGACCAGCGACAGCGAATCAGCATTCTTCTGACCGATATGGTCGAGCGCGCCGTAGACGATGCCTTCGGCAACCGACTTCTTGCCGCTCTTCATCACCATGTTGATGAAGCGAGCGATAAGCTGGCTGTTGTGCTTGGGATCGGACAGCAGCACGCGGGTGGGGGCGGAACCTTTACGCGACATGATTCAAGCCTTCTCTAATCAGGACTTCGGGCGCTTGGCGCCGTACTTCGAACGACCCTGGCGACGCTTCGCGACACCAGCGGCGTCAAGCGAACCGCGCACCGTGTGGTAGCGCACGCCCGGCAGGTCTTTGACACGACCGCCGCGGATCAGGACCACCGAGTGCTCCTGAAGATTGTGACCTTCGCCACCGATGTAGCTGATGACTTCGTAGCTGTTGGTCAGACGGACCTTGGCCACCTTGCGCAGAGCCGAGTTCGGCTTCTTCGGAGTGGTCGTGTATACACGGGTGCAGACGCCGCGACGCTGCGGGCAGCTCTGGAGGGCCGGCGAGGCGCTCTTATAGGTCTTCGGGCTACGCGGTTTACGCACCAACTGGTTGATAGTCGCCATTCGTGGATGCCTTAAGAAACAAAAGACAGGCCGAAACAAATCGACCTGCCAAGACGCAAGAGTTTAACAAGCGGTTGACGAGGGCGTCAACACGACGCCCCGGTCTTCACTTCCATGTATTCGAACACGAGGCACATCCTGTGCCTCATTTCGATGTCGTTTTTTTAGCGTCGCAAAGACGCTGGTACTTAACCGTTGTCGTCGGCGGAGTCGGCCACGAATTCGGTAACGCCACCGCGAAGGGTTTCGATATCCGAATCAGACAAACCACCGGCCGCGAGGCGGCGACGTGTGGCGTGGTAGGCCAAGCCAGTACCGGCCGGAATAAGACGGCCGACGATAACATTCTCCTTCAGCCCACGCAAGGTATCACGCGTGCCGCGGACCGCCGCTTCGGTAAGGACGCGGGTGGTCTCCTGGAACGACGCCGCCGAGATGAACGACTCGGTCGCGAGCGAAGCCTTGGTGATGCCCAGCAGCACCGGATCGAACTGCGCGGGCAGTTCGCCGCGCCCTTCTGCACGACGGTTTTCTTCGATCATGCGGATGCGATCGACCTGCTCGCCACGCAGGAAGCGCGTATCGCCCGCGACGGTGATCTCGATCTTGCGCAGCATCTGACGAATGATCGTTTCGATGTGCTTGTCGTTGATGCGCACGCCCTGCAGGCGGTAGACGTCCTGAATTTCCTTGACCAGGTAGGCGGCCAGTGGTTCGACACCGAGCAGGCGCAGGATGTCATGCGGATTCGGTTCGCCGTCGACGACGGTTTCGCCCTTCTCCACATGTTCGCCTTCGAACACGATGACGTGACGCCACTTGGGAATCAGCTCCTCGTGCTCGTTTCCGTCGACATCCTTGATGATCAGACGCTGCTTGCCCTTGGTGTCCTTGCCGAAGCTGATGATGCCCGAGCGCTCGGCGAGGATCGCCGGCTCCTTGGGCTTGCGTGCTTCGAACAAGTCGGCCACGCGCGGCAGACCGCCGGTGATGTCGCGAGTCTTCGACGTTTCCTGCGGGATACGGGCAACCACGTCGCCCACGCCCACTTCCACGCCGTCCTGCAGCGAGACGATGGCGCCGGCCGGCAAGTAATACTGCGCCGGGATGTCGGTGCCGGGCAGCTTGAGTTCCTTGCCCTTCTTGTCTTCGATGCGCACGGTCGGGCGCAGATCCTTGGCCTGCGTACCGCGGCGCTTCGGATCCGTGACGACCGCGCTTTCCAGACCGGTCAACTCGTCGGTTTGCGCCTGCACGGTCACGCCATCGATGAAGTCGATGAAGCGCAGCACACCGGCCACTTCCGAAACGATCGGATGGGTATGCGGATCCCAGTTCGCGACGATTTGACCGGCCTTGACCGGAGCGCCGTCCTTGACCGAAATCGTCGCACCATAAGGCACCTTGTAGCGCTCACGCTCGCGGCTGTGCGTGTCGAGCACCGACACTTCGCCCGAACGCGATACCGCCACCAGATGGCCTTGCGAATGCTGCACCGTCTTGAGGTTGTTGAAGCGCAGCGCGCCGGTGGTCTTGACCTGCACGTTGTCGACGGCAGCGGCTCGCGATGCGGCACCGCCGATATGGAACGTACGCATTGTCAGCTGCGTACCAGGTTCACCGATGGACTGCGCCGCGATGACGCCCACGGCTTCGCCCTGGTTGACCATGTGTCCGCGAGCGAGGTCGCGGCCATAGCAATGGGCGCAGACACCGAAGCGGGTTTCGCAGGTGATCGGAGAGCGCACCTTGATCGACTGCACGCTGGCCTGGTCCATCTTGTCGACCAACGCTTCGTCCAGCAGCGTGTTGCGCGTCACGATCGGCTGATCGTCGTTGCCCGGCGCATAGACGTCTTCGGCCACGACACGACCCAGCACGCGATCGCGCAACGGCTCGACCACGTCGCCGCCTTCGACGATCGCGGTCATGGTCAGACCTTCATATGTTTCGCAGTCGACGCTGGTGACGACCATGTCCTGCGCCACGTCGACGAGACGACGGGTCAGGTAACCCGAGTTCGCCGTCTTCAGCGCGGTATCGGCCAGGCCCTTACGCGCACCGTGGGTCGAGATGAAGTACTGGAGAACGTCGAGGCCTTCGCGGAAGTTCGCCTTGATCGGCGTCTCGATGATCGAACCGTCCGGCTTGGCCATGAGGCCGCGCATGCCGGCGAGCTGGCGAATCTGCGCCGCGCTACCGCGCGCGCCGGAGTCGGCCATGATGTAGATCGAGTTCATCGACTTCTGTTCGACCGTCTCACCCTTGGCATTGAGCACCTTCTCGGTACCGATGCCGCGCATCATGGCCTGTGCCACCTGCTCGTTCGTACGCGACCAGATGTCGACGACCTTGTTGTAGCGTTCGCCGGCAGTGACGAGACCGGACTGGAACTGCTCCTGGATCTCGACGACTTCCTTTTCGGCGACTTCGAGGATCGCCCTCTTCTCGCGCGGGATCTTCATGTCGTCGATGCCGATCGAGATGCCGGCACGCGTCGCGTAGTGGAAGCCCGTGTACATCAGCTGGTCGGCGAACACGACCGTGTCCTTGAGACCCAGCTTTCGGTAGCAGGCATTGATCAGGCGCGAGATGTTCTTCTTCGTCAGCTCGGTGTTGACCAACGCGAACGGCAGACCGGCCGGGATGATCTCGTGCAGCAGCGCACGGCCGACCGTCGTATCGACGATGGCCACGCGTTCCGAGCGTTCGCCGGTCTTGTCATCGCGATCGGACAGCGTCAGGCGAACCTTGACCTTGGCATGCAGCTCGACCGCGCGATTCTGGTAAGCACGATGCACTTCGGCGACGTTGGCGAAGACCATGCCCTCGCCTTTGACGTTCACGAGTTCGCGCGTCATGTAATACAGACCGAGCACCACGTCCTGGGTCGGCACGATGATCGGATCGCCGTTGGCCGGGGACAGGATGTTGTTGGTCGACATCATCAGCGCGCGCGCTTCGAGCTGCGCTTCCAGCGACAGCGGCACATGCACGGCCATCTGGTCACCGTCGAAGTCCGCGTTGAACGCGGTGCAGACCAGCGGGTGCAGCTGGATCGCCTTGCCTTCGATCAGCACCGGCTCGAACGCCTGGATGCCCAGACGATGCAGCGTCGGTGCGCGATTGAGCATGACCGGATGTTCGCGGATCACCTCTTCGAGGATGTCCCAGACCTGGGCTTCCTCGCGCTCGACCAGCTTCTTCGCGGCCTTGATCGTCGTGGCCAGGCCTCGGCGCTGCAGCTTGGAGAAGATGAAGGGCTTGAACAGCTCCAGCGCCATCTTCTTCGGCAGGCCGCACTCATGCAGGCGCAGCGTCGGACCGACC
>JBBRXI010000141.1:0-6439 GCA_038248575.1 Burkholderiales bacterium
CCCGACCAGCTGCCGCGCAGCTTTGTCGACACCTGGCAGTTGATGCGCGACCTGGGCGGCGCGGCGCTGTGCGATACGGCTTTGCGGCTCGACGTGTCCACGCTGCCGGAGACCAACCAGTTCCTCTCCGACACGCGCTATCTGATCGGCGCAATCGCCGTTCCGCGCGGCATGCCGCTTTTTCGCTGGAACGAATCGGACCGCTGCACGCGCGAGAGTGCACTCAAGGAATGGGTCAAACAGGGCGGCCCCTGCCTCGAGCCGCTGCTCACCGGCTGCGCCTTCCAGCCGCTCCTCGCCGACGCCTACCACGCCGCCTGCCGGACCGCCGACATGGCCTCGCGCCCGTACTCGCTGCATGCCTCGGTGGCGTTCCTGCAGACCACGCTCGGTAAATCGGCCGAGGCGCTGCGCGCCATCGTCGGTGGCTTTCACGACAAGCGGCTCGAGGAGTATCGCGTTGCTTTCGGACCGCGCGACGACGACGCCGTCTTCCACGGGATCATCTGGCCGCTGCTCGGCGCCGAGGACGAGACGACCGACGTCACCGGCGAAATCGAGACGCTGCTGCGCGAAGCGGGTATCAAGGAAGTCGTCGTCCATGGCCAGCAGTTCCCCTTCGAGTTCTGCGACGATTGCGGCGCACCGCTCTACCCGAACAGCGAAGGCGAAACGGTGCACGCCGAAATGCCCGAGCAAAGCAACGCCCCCTCGCAAACTTTGCACTGAGTTTTCCACCCGCACGCCAGGCCGGGGGCAGGCTGTCGGTCCCGCGTTCTCCGTGTTGAAAGCGGCCGTTTTTTAGTGATTTGATCCGATGAGCAACGCCGACCTCCTGCAGCGCAGCCTCAAAGCCGTCTGGCACCCGTGCACGCAAATGAAGCAGCACGCGGCCGGCGAATTGCCGCTGATCCCGATCGCGCGCGGCGCCGGCGCCTGGCTCTATGACTTTGACGGCAGGCGCTATCTCGACGCCGTGAGTTCGTGGTGGGTTAACCTGTTCGGCCACTGCAATCCGCGCATCAACGCGGCGCTGCGCGAGCAGCTCGAGACGCTCGAACACGTGATTCTTGCCGGCTTCACGCAGCAACCGGTGGTCGAACTTTCCGAGCGTCTCTCGGCGCTCACCGGTGGCGCAGCGGGCGAACGGCTCGGCCATTGTTTCTACGCCTCGGACGGCGCGTCGGCGACCGAGATCGCGCTCAAGATGTCCTTCCACAGTTGGCGCAATCGCGGCCGCTCTGAAAAACAGGATTTTCTCTGCCTGTCCGGCAGCTATCACGGCGAGACCGTCGGCGCGCTGGCGGTAACCGACGTCGCGCTGTTCAAGGACGCTTACGCGCCGCTCGTGCGCAGCGCCGCGACGGTGCCCTCGCCCGACGCACGCGCGGCGCGCGACGTCAAGCGCGCCATCAGCAGATCGCCGCGCTGATCGTCGAACCGCTGATCCAGTGCGCCAGCGGCATGGTCATGTACGACCCGGAATACCTGCGCCTGGCGCGTGCGCTATGCGACCGCTTCGAGGTGCATCTCATCTGCGACGAGATTGCCGTCGGCTGCGGTCGCACCGGAACGTTCTTCGCGTACGAGCAGGCCGGGAACGACTTCAAACCCGATTTTCTCTGCCTTTCGAAGGGCATCTCGGGCGGCTATCTGCCGCTCTCGGTCGTCCTCACCACCGACACGGTCTACGCGTCTTTCTACGCCGACGCGACGGCGCGCGGCTTCCTCCATTCGCACTCCTACACCGGCAACGCGCTGGCTTGCCGTGCGGCTTTGGCGACGCTCGACATCTTCGCCGCCGACCGGGTCCTCGAACAGAACCGGCTGCGCGCGGCAAAACTCGGCGCGGCGCTGGCACCACTCGCGGCGCACCCGCGGGTCGCGCATATGCGTCAGCGCGGGATGATCATCGCCTTCGACGTGAGCGGCGCCGACGCCGATTTCGCGCACCGCTTTTACCGCGCGGCGCTCGCCCGCGAAGCCCTCATCCGCCCGATCGGCCACACCGTCTACCTGATGCCGCCCTACATCGTCGACGACGAAGAGATCGCCCATCTCGGCCGCGCGGTGGCCGGCGCCCTTGAGGAAGCGGTGACCGGATGAGTACCAAAGCAAACGTTCGCGCCGGCGGTTGCCGTTGATCTGGGACGAATTGCACGACGAGCTCGCGGCGCTCGAGCGCGACGGGCTGACGCGTCGCCGGCGGACGCTCGAATCGCCGTGCGGGCCGCTGGTTACGGTCGACGGGCGTCAGCTCGTCAGCTTTAGCAGCAACGATTATCTCGGTCTGGCCAACGACCCGGCGCTGGTTGCCGCGGCCTGCGCAGGCGCGCGCGCCTGGGGCGTCGGTAGTGGCGCCTCGCACCTCGTCTCCGGCCATCTCGGCGCGCACGCTGCACTCGAAGCCCGACTCGCCGCCTTTACCGGCTTTGCCCGCGCGCTGCTCTTCTCGACCGGTTACCTCGCCAACATCGGCATCGTCCCGGCGCTCGTCGGGCGCGGCGACGCGGTGTTTTCCGACAAGCTCAATCACGCTTCGCTGATCGATGCCGTCCATCTGTCGCGCGCCGAGAGCCGGCGCTACGCGCACGGCGACCTTGACGCGCTCGAACGCCAGCTGGCAATGAGCCCGGCGCGCCGCAAGCTCATCCTCACCGACGCGGTGTTCAGCATGGACGGCGACTTGGCGCCCTTGCCCGGACTACTCGCACTGGCCGAACGCTTCGACGCCTGGCTCGTCGTCGACGACGCGCATGGCTTCGGCGTTCTTGGCGCGCAGGGCCGCGGCGCGCTCGCCCACTTTGACATTGCGCCGTCGCCGCGCGTCGTCTACATGGGGACGCTCGGCAAGGCGGCCGGCGCGTCGGGCGCGTTTGTCGCAGGCGGCGCCGAGCTTATCGAGTGGCTGCTACAGCGCGCGCGCAGCTATATTTTCACCACCGGGTCGAGTCCGATCATCGCTTGCGCGCTGCTCGCCAGCGTCGAGCTGATCGAAGGCGGCGACGCGCGCCGCGCGCATCTGCGCGCGCTGGCCGCCCAGCTGCGCAGCGGGCTCGCCGGTACGCGCTGGGAATTGCTGCCCTCGCCGACGGCGATCCAGCCGATTCTGATCGGCGACAACTTCGCCGCGCTGCGCGTCGCCGACGCGCTCGCCGAGCGCGGCCTGTGGGTGCCGGCGATTCGCCCGCCAACCGTCGCCAAGGGTAGCGCGCGGCTGCGCGTTACGCTCTCGGCGGCGCACAGCGCGGCGCAGGTGGACCAACTGGTGCGCGCGCTGCGCGAGATGGCGTGAGCGCAATGCACTGCGAAACACACGGTAAAGCGCTCGGCGACGGAGCGGATCTCGCGCTGGTGCACGGCTGGGGAATCGACCAGTCGGCCTGGCAACCGGTGGCCAGCGCGCTCGCCCGAACGTTCCGCGTCCATCTTGTCGGCCTGCCCGGCTATGGCGGCGCGGCACCCGCTGCGGGCGGTTTCGCGCCGACCGCGCAAAGGCTCGTCGCGGCGCTGCCGGCCGGCGTCATTCTCTGCGCCTGGTCGCTCGGCGCAATGCTCGCGCAGCACGCCGCGCGCCTCGCACCCGAACGGGTCAGTCGGCTGATTCTCGTGGCCAGCACGCCAAGTTTTACGCAACGCGCAGACTGGCCGCACGGGCAACCGCCGGCGCTGCTCGAGTCCTTCGCCACCGCCGTTGGGCTCGATCCTGGCGCCGCCCGGCAGCGCTTCATCGCGCTGCTCAATCAGGGCGACGGCGCCGCCCGCCGCTGCACACGAACGCTCGCCCGGCTGGCTGCCGCAGCATCGGCGCAGCCCGACCGCGCAACACTGGAACGCGGCCTCGCCTGGCTGCGCGACGTCGACCTGCGCGCCGAGGCGCCGGCGATCGCCACGCCGACGCTGCTCATCCACGGCGGCCGCGACGCGCTAATTGTGCCAGCCGCCGCGCAGTGGCTGGCTCAGCGACTGCCCCGCGGCCGGCTCGAAATCATGGCCGAGGCCGCACATGCGCCCTTCGTCAGCGACCCGGCGCATTTTGTCCACCTCATCAACGACTACTGTCATGCCCCTGCCGCCGCTTAAGAAACACGTTCGCGCGTCTTTCGACCGCGCCGCGCCAACCTACGACGCGGCTGCGGTTATTCAGCGCATGGTCTGCGCACGCCTGATCGACGAAATGTTGGCCACTGCGCCACACAACGCGCCGCTCGCCGACCCGGCGCCGCTACGCATCGTCGACGCCGGCTGCGGTACCGGCTACGGTGCCCGCCTGCTGCGCGCGCGCTGGCCGGCTGCGCACATCACCGGCGTCGATTTCGCGCCGGCAATGCTCGCTTTCGCGCGCGCCGACGTCGACCAGTGCATTGCCGCCGACCTCGAGAGCTTGCCCGTTGCCGACCACTGCTTCGACCTCTGGTGGTCGAGTCTTGCGATCCAGTGGTGCGCCGCCGACGCCGTCTTTCGCGAGGCGGCGCGGGTCCTCGTCACCGGCGGGCAGTTGGCGGTCAGCACGCTCGGTCCGGGCACTTTCGCCGAGTTGCGCGACGCCTTCTCCAGCGTCGACGACTATCGCCACACGCTCGCTTTCAGCGACATCGAGGCGATCGGCGCGGCGTTGCGCGGCGCCGGATTTGTCGACGTCATCGTGCGCCGCGAACGCCATCAAAATTATTATCCGGACCTGCGGCAACTGCTGCGCGCGGTCAAGGCGATCGGTGCACAAAAGGTCGGCGCCGGCGGGCGCCGCGGCATACTCGGGCGCGCGGCCTGGCAAAAAGTCGAGGCGGCGTACGAACGCCATCGCCAGGCTGCCGGCCTGCCGGCCAGCTACGACGTCATCCTCGCCTACGCCGTGAAGCGGGATTAACGCGCGATTACCGCGCAATTAACGATTTGAAAACAGGTTTGCCAATGAGCTCGCCACAAAAACCCGCCTGGTTCGTCACCGGGACCGACACCGAGGTCGGCAAGACCTTCGTCTCCTGCGCGCTGCTGCACGTGCTGCGCGAGGCGGGCGTGCGAGCCGTCGGCATGAAGCCGATCGCCGCCGGGACCGATAGCACCGGAGAGAACGACGACGTCGAGCGCCTGCGTGCAGCGTCGGCCATTGCTGCGCCGCGCGAACTGGTCAACCCCTATCTCTTCGCGCCGGCAATTGCGCCGCATATTGCCGCGCAAGAAGCCGGGCGCAGCATCGATATCGGGCACATCGTAAGCGCCTTTGTCGCCCTGCGCGAGCTCGCCGACGCGGTGCTCGTCGAGGGTGTCGGCGGCTTTTGCGTTCCGCTTGGCGCCGACATCGACACCGCCGATCTTGCCGAACGACTCGCGCTGCCGGTGATACTCGTCGTCGGCATGCGCCTCGGGTGCATCAACCATGCCCTGCTCACGGTACAGGCAATTGCCGCGCGCCAGCTGACGCTAGCCGGCTGGGTAGCTAACCGCATCGACCCCGACATGCGGCGTTTTGATGAGAACCTTGCGGCGCTCAGCCGACGCCTAGGCGCGCCCTTGCTCGGCGTCGTTCCTTCCCGGAGCACCCCGGAACAGGCGGCGCGGGGGCTGCGCTTACCCGTTTGACGCTGTCCCGGCCGGCTTCGCTCTGCGCGCTTCAGACGTAGGGTTTTTCGCGGTCCTGATAGCGCCCATGAATCTCGATCACCTCGTCCCAGTCGGCGAACAGCGCTTCGACGCAGCGCGGATCGAAATGCCGGCCGCTGCCGTCGCGCACATAGGCCGCCGCCCGGTCGATCGTCCAAGGCCTCTTGTATGGACGCTCGGACGCCAGTGCGTCGAACACGTCGGCGACCGCGACGATCCGTCCAAACACGGGAATCGCCTCGCCGCTGGTGCCGTGGGGATAGCCCGACCCGTCGTAGCGTTCGTGATGCGAGATGGCGATCGACGCCGCGGCCTGGAGAACGGACGATTCGCTGCCCTTGAGCAATTCGAAACCAAGCGCCGCATGCGTCTTCATCACCGCCATTTCTTCGGCCGACAGCGCCGTCGGCTTAAGCAGGATGTTGTCGGGAATCCCGATCTTGCCGATGTCATGCATCGGTGACGCCTTGAGGATTAACTGCTGGTCGGCGACAGACAGGCCGAGCCGTCCGGCGATCAGATGCGCATAATGCGACATGCGCTGGAGATGGGCGCCGGTCTCCGGGTCGCGGAATTCGGCGGCGCGCGACATGCGGAACAGCAACTCCTGTTCGCGTGCATGCACCGCTGCCGTCGCCTTGGCGACCTCTTCGGCGAGCCACGCCGCCTTGTCGGCGAGCTTCTTTCGGCTGGCGCCGAGCGCCAGCATATTGCGCACGCGCGCCGAGAACTCGACGCGGTCCACGGGCTTGGTGAGAAGATCGGTCGCGGTGGAGGGCCGGTACTGGTTTGCGAGGCCGCGGATCGCACGGCCCGGTTTTCGGTTGCGGTGATACTC
>JBBRXI010000142.1:0-6429 GCA_038248575.1 Burkholderiales bacterium
AGTGCCGACGTGGTGAAATTGGTAGACACGCTATCTTGAGGGGGTAGTGACTTAGGTCGTATGAGTTCGAGTCTCATCGTCGGCACCAAAATGGAATCATCGCCCGGTGATTCTGATCTGAACATGAGACAGCGTGGCGGATCATGCTTGAAAACTATTTCCCCATTCTTGTCTTTATTCTGATTGGCATGGTGTTCGGCATCGCGCCGGTCATCTCCGGGCTTGTCGTTGCCCCGCATCGGCCCGACAGCGAAAAGCTTTCGTCGTACGAATGCGGCTTCGAAGCCTTCGAAGACGCGCGCATGAAGTTCGACGTGCGCTATTACCTGATCGCCATCCTGTTCATCATCTTCGATCTCGAAGTCGCCTTCCTTGTGCCGTGGGCGACAATTTTCGGCGAGATCGTGCGTACCGATTCGATCAAGTGGTTCGGCTTCGTCGAGATGCTGGTTTTCATCGGTATTCTGGTCGTCGGCTACGTCTATGCCTGGGTCAAAGGTGCGCTGGATTGGGAGTGAGCGATGGCCATTGACGGCATTCTCCAGGAAGGTTTTGTCACTACGACGGCCGACAAGCTGATCAACTATGTGCGCACCGGCTCGATGTGGCCGATGTCCTTCGGTCTTGCTTGCTGCGCCATCGAAATGATTCACGCCGGCTGCTCACGTTACGATCTCGACCGCTTCGGTATTGTTTTCCGTCCGAGCCCGCGCCAGTCCGACGTCATGATCGTCGCCGGGACGCTGACCAACAAGATGGCGCCGGCGTTACGCAAGGTCTACGACCAGATGCCCGAGCCGCGCTGGGTGATCTCGATGGGCAGCTGCGCCAACGGCGGCGGCTATTACCACTATGCTTACTCGGTTGTGCGCGGATGTGATCGCATCGTACCGGTCGATATCTATGTTCCCGGTTGCCCGCCGACGGCGGAGGCGCTGATTTACGGCCTGATCCAGTTGCAGAACAAGATTCGCCGTACCAGCACCATCGCCCGTTAATGCGAGTTCGGAGAGTTCGTCATGTCCGCCAAGCTTGAACTGCTCAGCCAGAACCTGCAAAAACATCTCGGCGATAAAGTCGTTCCATTGCCAAGCGACCTGGGCGAAATCACCATCGACGTCGAAGCGGCCGATTATCTCGAGACCATGACGCTGCTACGCGACGAGCCGGAGTTGCGTTTCGAAGAGCTGATGGATCTGTGCGGCGTCGATTACTCGACCTACGGCAACGCGCAGTGGACTGGTCAGCGCTTCGCCGCGGTCAGCCACCTCCTTTCGATCAGCAACAACTGGCGGCTGCGTGTGCGCTGCTTCGCGCCCGACGATAATTTCCCGTCGATTCCCTCGCTGGTGACGATCTGGAATTCGGTCAATTGGTTCGAGCGCGAAGCTTTCGATCTCTACGGAATCGTTTTTCCGGGGCATAACGACTTGCGCCGCATCCTTACCGACTACGGTTTTATCGGCCATCCATTCCGTAAGGATTTTCCGATTTCCGGTTACGTCGAGATGCGCTACGACCCGGAACAGCGGCGTGTGATTTATCAACCGGTAACGATCGAGCCGCGCGAGATCACCCCGCGCATCGTTCGCGAGGACCGTTACGGGGACGTCGATAATGCCTGATATCCAGAACTACACGCTCAACTTCGGTCCGCAGCACCCGGCTGCGCACGGCGTGTTGCGCATGGTGCTCGAGCTCGACGGCGAAGTCGTCGTGCGCGCCGACCCGCACATCGGCATGCTGCACCGGGCGACCGAGAAACTCGCCGAAACGCGGACCTGGATTCAGTCGGTCCCGTACATGGACCGTCTGGACTACATGTCGATGATGTGCAACGAGCACGCCTACTGCCTGGCGATTGAAAAGCTCGCTGGCATCGACGTGCCGATTCGCGCCCAATATATCCGCGTCATGTTCGACGAGGTCACGCGCATCCTCAATCACTTGCTGTGGGTCGGCGCGCATGGCCTTGACGTTGGCGCGATGACGATGATGCTCTACGCCATGCGCGAGCGTGAGGACCTCGTCGACTGCTACGAAGCCGTATCCGGCGCACGCTGGCACGCCGCCTACTACCGTCCGGGCGGCGTCTATCGCGACCTGCCGGACAGCATGCCGAAGTACAAAGCGTCGAAGTGGAAGAGCGAAGCCGACGTCAAGAAGCTCAACGCGACGCGTGAGGGTTCGCTGCTCGATTTCCTCGAAGATTTTGTCACGCGTTTCCCGAAGATCGTCGACGAGTATGAGACGCTGCTGACCGACAACCGGATCTGGAAGCAGCGCCTGGTTAACGTCGGCATCGTCAGTCCGCAGCGCGCCCTGCAACTAGGCTTTTCCGGCCCGATGCTGCGCGGTTCGGGCATCGCCTGGGATCTGCGCAAGAAGCAGCCCTACGCCGTCTACGATCGCATGGACTTCGACATTCCGGTCGGCGTCACCGGCGACTGCTACGACCGCTACCTCGTTCGCGTCGAGGAAATGCGCCAGTCGAACCGCATCATCCAGCAGTGCATTGACTGGCTACGCGTCAATCCCGGACCAGTGATCACCAGCAATTACAAGGTTGCACCCCCGCCACGCGAGCGCATGAAGTCGAACATGGAGGAGTTGATCCACCACTTCAAGCTGTGCACCGAGGGCATGCACGTTCCCGAAGGCCAGGTCTATTCGGCGATCGAGCACCCGAAAGGCGAGTTCGGCATCTACGCGATTTCGGACGGCGCCAATAAACCCTACCGTCTCAAGATCCGTTCGTCGGCTTACGTTCATTTGTCGGCCATGGACGAACTGACGCGCGGCCACATGATTGCCGACGTGGTGACGATGGTCGGCACCATCGACATCGTTTTTGGCGAGATCGACCGCTGATGCTGACACCTGACTCCGTGACCCGAATAGACCGCGAAATCGCCAAATACCCGGCTGGGCAACGACAGTCGGCGGTGATGGCGGCGCTCGCCATCGCCCAGGAAGAGCAGGGCTGGTTGTCGTCCGAGGCGATCGAATTGGTCGCCCACTACCTCGGCATGCCGCCGATCGCCGCGTACGAAGTGGCGAGCTTCTACAGCATGTACGACCTCGAGCCGACCGGCCGATACAAACTCACGTTGTGCACCAACCTGCCGTGCATGCTCTCCGGGGCGGTGGACGCCGGTGAATATTTGAAGGACAAGCTCGGCATCGGCTACAACGAAACGACTCGCGACGGAAAATTCACCTTGAAGCAGGCCGAATGCATGGGCGCCTGCGGCGACGCGCCGGTGATGCTGGTCAACAACCGGCGCATGTGCAGCTCGATGCTGCCCGAGCAAATCGACAAACTGCTGGCGGAGCTCGAATAATGGCCATTCTCGGCGCATTGAAGCCCCTGCTCAGCGTTGGCCTCGACGGCTCGAGCGAGAGCGCCTGGCGGCTTGACGCTTACCTTGCGCGCGGCGGCTATTCGGCGCTTAGAAAAATCCTCGGTGAGCAGATGCCGCAGGAGCAGGTGATCAATGAAGTCAAGAAGTCGAACCTGCGCGGCCGCGGTGGCGCCGGTTTTCCGACCGGCCTCAAGTGGAGCTTCATGCCGCGTACGGTGGCCGGTGCCGAATACGTCGTCTGCAACTCCGACGAAGGCGAGCCGGGAACCTTCAAGGATCGCGACATCCTGCTCTTGAATCCGCATTCGGTGATCGAAGGCATGGTCATTGCAGGCTACGCGATGGGCGCGACGCGTGGCTACAACTACATCCACGGCGAAATCTGGGAAGTGTATCAGCGCTTCGAGGAAGCACTCGCCGAGGCGCGCGCCGCAGGCTTTCTCGGTGAGAACCTGCTCGGCTCGGGATTCGAATTTCAGCTTTTCGCGCATCACGGTTACGGCGCCTACATTTGCGGCGAAGAAACTGCGCTACTCGAATCGATTGAAGGCAAGAAGGGCCAGCCGCGCTACAAGCCGCCGTTCCCGGCAAGCGTCGGCCTCTACGGCAAGCCGACGACGATCAACAACACCGAGACTTTCGGCGCCATCCCGTTCATATTCAACGTCGGCGGTGAGGCCTATCTCGAAGCCGGCAAGGCCAACAACGGCGGCACCAAACTATTCTCGGTTTCGGGCCATGTTAACCGTCCCGGCAACTATGAGATTCCGCTCGGCACGCCGTTTTCGACGCTGCTCGAAATGGCCGGCGGCATGCGCGGCGGGCGGATGCTCAAGGCGTGCATCCCCGGCGGTTCGTCGTCGCCGGTTCTACCCGGCGCGATGATGATGGAGTGCACAATGGACTACGATTCGATCGCCAAAGCGGGGTCGATGCTCGGCTCGGGCGCGGTTATCGTGATGGACGAGACGACGTGCATGGTGAAAGCATTGGAGCGCCTGTCGTTCTTCTACTACGAAGAGTCCTGCGGGCAATGCACGCCGTGCCGTGAAGGTACCAACTGGATGTACAAGGTGGTCAGTCGTATCGAGCATGGCGAGGGCCGTCTCGACGACCTGGACCTCTTGCTGAGCGTCACGACGAACATCATGGGGCGGACGATCTGTGCGCTTGGCGACGCGGCGTCGATGCCGGTGCAAAGTTTCATCAAGCATTTTCGCGACGAATTCGTTCACCACATCGAACACAAGAAGTGTTTGGTGCCGCACGACGTTCAGCGCGCGGGTAGCGGTTTCTTCAAGGCAATAGGCTAAGGCAGCGACATGCTAGATATAGAAATCGACGGCAAAGCAACGCAGGTACCAGCGGGCAGCACGATCATGGACGCCGCCGAGCAGGTCGGCGCGTACATCCCGCATTTCTGCTACCACAAGAAGCTGTCGATTGCCGCCAACTGCCGGATGTGCCTGGTTCAGGTCGAAAAAGCGCCGAAGCCGCTGCCCGCCTGTGCGACACCGGTAACCGCCGGCATGAAGGTGTTCACGCACTCGGAACTCGCCGTTAACGCCCAAAAGGGCGTCATGGAATTCCTGCTCATCAACCATCCGCTCGATTGCCCGATCTGCGACCAGGGCGGCGAATGCCAGTTGCAGGATCTGGCTGTCGGTTACGGCGGCAGCGCGTCGCGTTATCAGGAAGCCAAGCGCGTCGTTATCCACAAGAACGTCGGCCCGCTGATCTCGATGGAAGGGATGACACGTTGCATTCACTGCACGCGCTGCGTCCGCTTCGGCCAGGAAGTTGCCGGCGTCATGGAACTCGGCATGGCCAACCGTAATATGCATTCCGAGATCCAGACCTTCGTCGGCCGTAGCGTCGATTCCGAGCTCTCGGGGAATATGATCGACCTCTGTCCGGTCGGCGCATTGCTCTCCAAGCCTTTCCGGTTCTCGGCGCGCAACTGGGAGCTCTCGCGGCGCAAATCGATCAGCCCGCACGACAGCCTGGGATCGAACCTCACCGTCCAGATCAAGGGCAACCGCGTCATGCGCGTGCTGCCGCGCGAGAACGAAGCGATCAACGAGTGCTGGATTTCGGACAAGGACCGCTTTTCGTACCAGGGTTTGAATTCGGCCGAGCGCTTGCAGCGACCGATGATTCGCGCCGGCGGCGCGCTGCGCGAAGTCGATTGGAGCGTTGCGCTCGACTACGTCGCGCACGCTCTCAAAGACATCACCCAAACGCACGGCGGCGACGCGATCGCCGCGCTCGGCTCGCCGCACGCGACGCTCGAAGAACTCTTTCTGTTGCAGAAACTCACGCGCGGTCTCGGTTCGGGAAACGTCGATTTTCGTCCGCGTCAACGCGATTTTTCGGCTGACGGCAAACTTTCCGGAACGCCGTGGCTCGGTCTTGAACTGACCGAAATCGCGCACCTCGACGTGGCGCTCGTCGTCGGCAGCTTTCTGCGCAAGGATCACCCGCTCTTCGCGCAGCGCCTGCGCCAGTTGGCCAAGGATTCGGCGGCCAAGGCAGGTGGCCTGGTCAGCGTCATTTCAGTGACCGGCGATGATCCGCTGATCAGACTGCACGCCAAGCTGACCGTCGCTCCGGCCGATCTCGCTGCGGCGCTCGCCGGCGTCGTCAAGGCCGCGGCGCAGTTGCAGAACGTCGCCGTCCCGGCCGGACTCGAAGCGGTCGAAATCGATGAAACGGCTCAGACGATTGCCCAGAGCCTGGTTGCCGGCGAGAAGCGCGCCATCTTCCTCGGCAACGTCGCGCAGCAGTGCGCGCAGGCCGGGCAGTTGCACGCGCTCGCCGCCGAGCTTGCCCGCCTGACCGGCGCCACCCTCGGCTTCATCGGCGAAGCCGCCAACAGCGTCGGCGGCTACGTCGCGAAAGCGTTGCCCAGCGGGCTCAACGCCTATGAGATGTTCGTGCAGCCACGCCAGGCTTACGTGCTGCTCGGCGTCGAGCCGGAACTCGATTGCCACAATCCGCAGCTGGCGATGGCGGCGATCAAACAGGCGGCGCTTGTCGTCATGCTGACGCCGTTTGCCAGCGC
>JBBRXI010000143.1:0-6412 GCA_038248575.1 Burkholderiales bacterium
CCGGCGCTCCAGTTCGATTCGTTGCTCATCACTCAGCATGATCGGCGTGCCTTGATTCATCATTCGCTCCAAAGATGGGATACGAATATGACAATGGCAATACTGTTTAGTTCAAACATTTCGCAAGCACTACACTAGGGCATCTTCGGCCTCCGCTGGTGACTCGTCGGCGTTTAGACGCGCGCGCCGGCGGAGCGTTCGCGCGATCTTGCCACCCGGGGCCAGCGAGTGACGGCCTCAGCTCGCGAAAACGACTTCGGGCTCAAGACGAACCGGGTCGCCCTCGCCGGTGATCAGCATCTCGCCGTCCTGGATCATGCACTGCAACGTCATCGCGCGCTGGGCGAGCGCAGCGAGCGCCTGCGTGCTGTGCGGCGCGACACGGAAGACCTTGAGATTGGGCAATTTTTCCAGAACCGTACGGTTCTGATCCCACCACATTTCGGCGACGCGGCCGCCGTAGGTGAACACCACGACGCGTGCGGCGCGGCCCGACGCCTTGCGCAGCCAGCGTTCGTCGGGCAGGCCGACGACGATCCAGAGGTCGATGACGCCGGTCAGGTCACGGCGCCACAAATCGGGTTCTTCGTCGGTCGATAAACCCTTGCCAAAAGCCAGCGCGCCGTCGGCGTAAAGCATGAAGGCGAGCAGCCGGACCATCATGCGCTGGTCGTTTTCCGAGGGGTGGCGAGCCAGCGTCAGTGCGAAGTCCTCATAGACGTTGCGGTCCAGGTCGGCGAGCGCGAGATCGACCTTGAAAATTGTTGCCTTGAGAGCCATTGGGAGGGTTCGCTGTTAGCCGCGCCGCGGGGTGGGAAAGAATGAAGGCCGCTATACTAGCGGAAAAACCGAAGCGACCGCCAACCATGACCCCTCGCAGCGCATTGCTGAGCCTGATCGCTCTGGCCATCCCGACCGTTCCGGCGGCGCTCGCCGTGGGCCCGGCCGACCCGTTCCAGACCGAGGCGCTGGCGCCGCCGCGCCCCCTGCTGACGCCTGTTGCCGAGGCCGCCAGCACGCCCTGCCCGGCGCCCGCTACGACAACGATCTATGGTGTGCTCGAGGTGGTCGACCTGGCGCTGTGCCAAAACCCGCGAACGCGCGAGGCCTGGGCCAGCGCCCGCGCACAGGCGGCGCTCGTCGGGCTCGCCCAATCCGATTTCCTGCCCGGCGTCGACGGCCGCCTGAGCACCACCCGCGTGCGCAACGACGGCCGCAACGGCAGCCAGTACAACGTTTCGCTGACGCTCTCCTGGCTGCTCTACGATTTCGGTGCGCGCGCGGCCAACGTCGAAGTCGCGCGCCAGTTGCTGAGCGCCGCGAGTGCGACGCTCGACGCGACGGTCCAGGACGTCTTCCTCGCCGCCGTCGCGGCCTATTTCAACGCCCAGGCGACGCGCGCCGCGGTGGGTGCAGCCCGCGAATCCGAAAAGGCCAGCCGCGCCAGCCTCGCGGCGGCGGAAGTGCGCTACCAGGTCGGCAGCGGAACGCCGGCCGACCGCCTGCTCGCGCAGACCGCCTGGTCGCAGACGACGCTCGACCGCATCCGCGCCGAAGGCGCGCTGCGCAACGCGCTCGGAACACTGGCCAACGTCATGGGCCTTGACGCCAATGTGCCGCTGCGCCTTGCCGACCTGCCCGAAGCCAGTCCCGACGCCGCCTTCGAACGCGACCTCGAGGCGCTGATCGGCGAAGCGCGCCAGCGCCGCCCCGACCTTAAGGCCGCAGAAGCACAGGAAAACGCAGCGCAGGCCAACGTCCGCTATGCGCGCGCCGCCGGCCAGCCGACACTCTCGCTCGGCGCCGGACCGGCCTGGGTCGGCGGCCGCAGCGCGGGCAACAGCATCGACAGCTACAACAATTCGCTCGGGCTGACGCTGACGTTGCCGCTCTTCTCCGGTTTCAGCACGACCTATGCGATCCGCGCCGCGCAGGCCAGGGCCGAAGTGGCGAGCGCGCAGCGCGAGAGCGTCCGCCTGCAGGTCGCGCTCGACGTGTGGACGACCTACCAGAGCCTAGTCACCGCGACGCAGGCGATCCGCACGACGGCCGATCTTCTGGCCAGCGCCGAGCAATCGCACAAGGTCGCGCTTGGCCGTTACCGGGCCGGCGTCGGCAGCGTGCTCGACGTGCTCAACGCGCAGAGCGCGCTGGCCTCGGCGCGTCTGCAACGTATTCAGACGACGCTCGACTGGAACGTTTTCCGCGCCGCGCTGGCCAAGGCCGTGGGCACCCTCGACAGCAGCCTGCTCAACCCCGCAAGCGAAACCAGGACGCCATGAAACCGAGAGTCAAAACAACGCTGTTTGCGCTCGTCGCCTTAGCTCTGGTCGGCGCCGGCATCACCCTGGTCCAGCGCGGAACGACGCAGAAACCCGAAGCGCGTTACCGCATCCAGACGATTGAAAAAGGCGAGCTGGTGCAAACCGTCTCGGCCAACGGCACGCTCAACCCGGTGGTTCTGGTCAACGTCGGCACGCAGGTCTCGGGAACGGTGACCAAGCTCTACGTCGACTTCAACGACAAGGTCGAAAAAGGCCAGCCACTGCTCGAACTCGACCGCTCGCTGCTCGCCGCGCAGGCCCGGCAGTCGGCGGCGAACATCGGCAACATCGCGGCAAGCCTCGAGTTGGCGCGCGCCAACGAAGCGCGCATGCAGACGCTGTTCGCGCAGGAATACGTCTCGCGCCAGGAATACGACCAGGCCGTGCAAGCGAAAAGATCGGCCGAGGCGCAACTGGCGCAGGCGCGCGCGGCGGCCGACAAGGACCAGGTCAACCTCAACTACACGGTGATCCGCTCGCCGGTTTCGGGCATTGTCGTCGATCGTGTCGTCGACCTCGGACAGACCGTCGCCGCCAGCCTGCAGACGCCGACGCTGATCAAGATCGCCCAGGACCTCTCCGAAATGCGCATCGACTCGAGCTTCGCCGAGGCCGACATCGGCCGCATCAAGAAAGGTCAGAAGGTGCGCTTTACCGTCGACGCCTTCCCCAACCGCAACTTCACCGGCGAGGTGCAGCAGATCCGCCTCAACGCGACGACGACGCAGAACGTCGTCACCTACAACGTGCGCGTCTCGCTCGAGAATCCCGAGCAGATCCTGCTGCCCGGGATGACCGCCTACGTGACGATCGGCGTCGACCGGCGCGACGACGTGCTGATGGTGTCGAACGCTGCGCTGCGCTTTAAGCCGAGCGACGAGGAAGGCGGAGAAAAAGGCGCTGGCGAGCGGCCGGCAGCCAGCGGCACGCCCGCCGGCGAGCGCCGCGAAGGCGGCCGCGCGCGCCGGCGCGACGGCAACAGCGGAACCGTCTATATCGTCGTCGGCAAGAACCTCAAGCCGGTCAGCGTGCAACTCGGCATTACCGACAATCGCAATACCGAAGTCGTCAGCGGCGATCTCAAGCCCGGCGACCGCGTCGTCGTTGGCGACGCCGTCGCCAACGCCAAAGGCAAGCCGAGCAGCGTCGGGATGAGGCTGTTCTGATGGCCGATGGGCCCGTCATCCGCGTCGTCGGGCTCGGCAAGTCCTACGTCACCGCGGCCGGCCTCTTTCCGGCGCTCAAGGGCGTCGACCTCTCTATCGAGCGTGGCGAATTCGTCGCCATCATGGGACCGTCGGGATCGGGCAAGTCGACCTTCATGAATCTGCTCGGCTGCCTGGACACGCCGACGATGGGCGACTACTACCTGGTCGGCCGCAACGTCGCACACATGCCGGGCGACGAACTCGCGGTGCTGCGTAACCGGACGATCGGTTTCGTCTTTCAGGGCTACAACCTGCTGCCGCGCATGAGTCTCGAGGACAACGTCGCGCTGCCGCTCGTCTATTCCGGAATAACGCGTGAGGCGCGTCGCGAAAAAGGCCGGCAGATGCTCGCCCGCGTCGGTCTCGAGGCTTACGCCAACTCGCTGCCTGCGCGTATCTCGGGCGGCCAGCAGCAACGCGTCGCGATTGCCCGCGCGCTGATCAATGCGCCGAGCCTGATCCTCGCCGACGAGCCGACCGGCAACCTCGACAGCCACACCGGCGAAGAGATCATGGCGCTCTTCAACCAGCTCAACGACGAGGGCATCACCATCGTTCTCGTCACCCACGAAGCCGATATCGCCGCGCACGCGCGCCGCCAGGTGCGCTTTCTCGACGGCCACATCGTCAGCGACCTGCTGACCAGCAAGCTGCCGCAGGCGCCGGTTTCGCCGGTCATTCCGGCGCCGCCCGGGCTGACGCCCACGAGCGAGGCGAGACGATGCTAGCCGCGATGCTCGGCGAAGCCTGGCATGCGATGGGGTCGAACCGCATGCGCACGGCGCTGACCATGCTCGGCATGGTCATCGGCGTCGGCTCGGTGGTGCTCATGATGGCCATCGGCCAGGGCGCGCAGTACGCCGTTGCGCAGACGATCAGCACCATGGGCAGCAATCTCTACGTGGTCATTGCCGGCTCGACGCAAGCCGCGGGCGTACGTTCGGGCGGCGGCTTCGGCTTCACCCTGCGCGTCGCCGACGCCGAGGCGATCGCCGAACTCGACGACGTGAGCTACGCCGCGCCAGTGCATCAGGGAACGCAGCAACTCGTTTATGGCGCCAAGAACTGGAGTGCGGTCGTCGTCGGCACGACGCCCGAGTATCTCGACGCGCGCGCCTGGTCGGTCCTCGACGGCTACGTTTTCGGCGATTCGGACGTGCGCTCGGCAACGCGCGTCGCGCTGATCGGCAAGACCGTCGTCGACAATCTGTTCGAAGCCGGCGAAGACCCGATCGGCAAGACCATACGCGTGCGCCAGACGCCCTTCGTCGTCATCGGCACGCTCGGCGCCAAGGGACAGAACCTCGACGGGCGCGACCAGGACGACACCATCATCATTCCGCTGACCACCGCCCAGCGCAAGGTTTTCGGCGTTCCTTTCGCCGGCTCGGTGCGTTCGATCATCGTCCAGGCGAGTTCGGCCGAAGCGATGCCGGCCGTCGAAAAATCGGTGACCGCGCTGCTCCGCCAGCGCCACCGCCTGCGCGAGGACGCGGAGAACGATTTCTACATCCGCAACCTCGCTGCCGCCGCCGATTCAGCGGCCGAAACGACGCGCGTCATGTCGCTGCTACTCGGAGCGATCGCCTCGGTGTCGCTGCTCGTCGGCGGCATCGGCATCATGAACATCATGCTCGTTTCGGTCACCGAGCGGACGCGCGAAATCGGCATCCGCATGGCGATCGGCGCGCGCCAGAAGGACATCCTGATGCAGTTTCTGCTCGAAGCGATCATGATCTCGATCGCCGGCTGCCTGATCGGCCTCGTTCTCGGCATCGGCGGCGCGCTGCTCACCAACGCCATCACCGACATGGTGATCGTCATCTCCGGCGGCTCGGTCATCGTCGCCTTCACCGTCGCTGCCGGCGTCGGCGTCTTCTTCGGCTTCTACCCGGCGCGCAAGGCCGCCGCGCTCGACCCGATCGAGGCGCTGCGCTATCAGTGAACCCGCAAAATAAACCGTTTATCAAGGATTCGTAATGCCCGTTTATGCCCTCGGCAACCTGGTCCCGCAGATTGACCCGCAGAGCTGGATCGCACCCAATGCTACCGTCATCGGCCAGGTGCATCTGGCGCGAAACGTCTCGATCTGGTGGAACTCGACGTTGCGCGGTGACACCGACCTGATCAGCATCGGTGAGAACAGCAATATCCAGGACGGCTGCGTGCTGCACACCAACAAGGGCATTCAGCTCATCATGGGGCGCAACGTGACGGTCGGTCACATGGTCATGCTGCATGGCTGCACCATCGGCGACGATTCGCTGATCGGCATCGGCGCCATCGTTCTCAACCGTGCGGTGATCGGCAAGAACAGCCTGGTCGCGGCGCATACCCTGGTCGCCGAGGGCAAGACCTTTCCCGAGCGCTCGTTGATCATGGGCTCACCGGGCAAGGTCGTGCGCGAGCTCAGCGACGAAGAAGTAGCCCGCCTGCCCGGCAGTTCCGTACGCTATGTCGCTAACTGGCAGCGCTATCAAAGCGATCTGAAAGCGCTCTGACTTGAGCGATGCTTCGCTGTCGGCCTGGACAGCGGATTCGACGGTAAGGGCGCGAAAGCGCGGCCCGCTGCCGGCAGCGGTACAGAACTACACGGCCTATGACGCCGCGCTGATGAGCGGCGCGCGTTCGCCGGACGCGGCACGGATGGTCTTGCGCGAACTCGCGGCGCCGACTTCCAGAGCCTTGTTCACGGCCGCCGGCATCGAGTGATTTCAGCGTTCAGCCGGGCGGCGCAAGCGCCGTGTCGCCGCTGAACGCGTAACCGGAGCGCGCGCGCTTGGCCCGGTACATGGCCTTGTCGGCACAATCGAGCAGCGCGTCCGCGCTGCTGCCGTCGTGCGGGAAAATCGCTATTCCGATGCTCGGGCAGACGACCAG
>JBBRXI010000144.1:0-6384 GCA_038248575.1 Burkholderiales bacterium
CCCATGGTCGATGGCGCGGCCTTGGCCATCGCCATTCCGGCCAACTGCAGCGTGCGGCCGATCGGCTCGGCGACGTTCGTGGCGACCGATTCGCTGGCCGCGCCAAAGGCCTTGTTCATTGTCAGGCCGAGGTCGCTGTCGCCGACCCTGCCGTCGAGGTCGATGAGAAAATCGCGCTGGGCGACAAAAACCTCGCGCAGGCGCGCGAACAGCGGCGCAAGGTCTTCGCGGCGGATGCTGTCCATCGTCGTGCTCGCCTTAGCGTTGTTGCTGTTCGAAAAACGGCGTGTGCGCCGGACGCGCGATAAGGCGTCTGAGTTCGGCGTCGAGCTTCATGAGCGAAATCGACGCGCCGGCCATTTCCATGGCCGTCGCGTACTCGCCGACGTGGACCTGAGCGACCGAAATGCCGGCCTCGGCAAGACGCGCGGCAATGCGCCGATAGAGAACGTAGAGCTCTTCCTTTGGCGTCGCTCCGAGGCCATTGACGAGGACGGCGACCTCGTCGCCGCGCACATACGGGAGGTCGGCGAGGATCGCCGCGAGCATTTCGTCGACGACCTGGTCGGCGGAACGCAGCGGGCCGCGGCGGATGCCGGGCTCACCGTGGATGCCCATGCCGATCTCCATCTCGTTCTCGCCGATTGAAAACGACGCGTGTCCGACTTCTGGGACGATGCATGAAGTGAGCGCAACGCCCATCGTGCGCACGTTGGCCTTGGCTTTCTCGGCGACCCGTTTCACCTCGTCGAGGCTCATGCCTTCGGCAGCTGCGGCGCCGGCCGCCTTGTACACAAAAAAGATGCCGGCGACGCCGCGCCGTTTGTGCTCCTCTCCGCGCGGCGACGCGGCGACGTCGTCATTGCCGGTCAGCGAGAGCACTTTGATGCCTTCCATGTCGGCCATTTCGGCGGCCATGTCGAAATTCATGATGTCGCCGGTGTAGTTGCCGTAGATGTAGAGGACGCCGGCGCCCTGGTCGATGCGTTTGGTAACTTCGAGCATCTGGTCGGCGCTCGGCGACTGGAAGACGCCGCCGACCGCGCAGCCGTCGAGCAGGCCCGCACCAACGTAGCCGAGAAAGAGCGGCAGATGGCCCGAGCCACCGCCGGTGGCGATGCCGACCTTACCGCTGACCGGGCGCGCCGTAACGACGCAGCGCGGGTCGCCGCCAGCGCAGGCCAGCAGATCCGGGTGGGCGGCGTAGATGCCAGCGAGCATTTCATCGACGAACTGTTCCGGCGCATTGAGAAATTTTTTCATGGCACTCGATCGGGAAAATGGTGAGGACTAAGGCGCCTGGCGGGTGGCGCGCCGGAATTGAACAGAACAAACATTCACACTCGTTATCCCCTGCTCACGCTCACTCACGCAGCATGACCGCCGAGGTAGGCAGCGCGAACGCGCGGATCGTCGGCAAGTTCGGCGCTGCTGCCCTCGATCACGATCTTCCCGCCATCCATGACGTAAGCGTAATCGGCGACGCGCAGCGCGGCCCGGGCGTTCTGTTCGACGAGCAGCACGGCGTGACCCTCGCTGCGGATCAGGCTGATCAGGTCGAAGATCAAGCGGACGATCTTGGGTGCCAGGCCGAGTGATGGTTCGTCCATGAGCAGCAACTTCGGCCGTGACATCAGCGCGCGTGCGACGCACAGCATCTGCTGCTCACCGCCCGACAGGGTGCCGGCTTTCTGCGTGTAGCGCTCGCGCAGGATGGGAAAGCGCGCGAGCTGCTTGTCGAGTTCTTCGGCGAGCGCCTCGGGGGTGAGGCCGACGGCGCCGATGCGCAGATTTTCAGCAACGGTCATCGAGGAAAAAATCTGCCGTCCTTCTGGCGCCTGCGCCAGGCCGCCGGCGACGATGCGGTGCGAAGGCCAGTCGGTGATGTTGTTGCCGTCAAAGCGGATGCTGCCGGAAGTCGCGCGATAGACGCCGGACACCGTGCGCATCAGCGTCGTCTTGCCGACGCCGTTGCTGCCCAGCACGGTGACGATGCCGCCGTCGGGAACGTGCAGCGAGACGCCATTGAGAATGGTCTGTTCGCCCATACGCACCTGCAGGCTTTCGATCTCGAGCAAGTTTGCGGCGCTCATGCCGCCTCCTCTGCGCTGCCCAGATAGGCTTCGAGCACGACCGGGTCGCGCGATATTTCCTGCGGTGTTCCATCGGCGATTTTGCGCCCCGAGGCCATCACCATCACCCGTTCGCAGAGGCTCATGACAAAGGCCATATCGTGTTCGACGAGTAGCAGGGTCAGGCCCTCCTCGGAGAGCTTGCGAATGAATTGAGCGAGCGCGGCAGTTTCCGTATCGTTGAGTCCGGCCGCCGGTTCATCGAGGATCAGAAGGCGCGGCGACAAGGCCAGCGCGCGGGCGATTTCGAGGTATTTGCGTTTGCCGTAGGAGAGGTTGGCGGCAAGTTCGCCAGCCTGATTTTGCAGACCGGCACGCTCGATCGCCTGCCAACTGCGCCGGCTGATCTCGTCGGCCTGCTTGCGCCGGCCAAGGAGCGCGGTGAGCGGCGAATGGCCGAGCGCGCCGAGGGCGCCGATCGAGACGTTGTCGAAGACACTCAAGTTCGGCATCACGCGCAGGTTCTGGAAGGTCCGCGCGACGCCGAGGCGGGCGATCTCGTAGGCTTTCAGATGCGAGACTTCGGCGTCGTCGAAACGCACCGTCCCCGACGACAGCGGCGTGAAGCCGGTAATGAGATTGAACAGTGTCGTTTTTCCGGCGCCGTTCGGGCCGATCAGGCCGACGCGCTCGCCGCGCCGCACGATCCCGGAAAAGTCGTCGACGGCAAGCAGGCCGCCGAAACGCCGGCTGGCGTTACGGATGTCGAGTAAAGGCGTGCTCATAGGCGCCATCCCACGTGCTTTGTATTATTCCAGGCAAGGCCGAGCTGTCGGCGCAGCGTGTGCAGCACTGAAGTCTCGCTGAGCAGGCCGCGCGGCAGGAAAAGGATCGAAAGGAACATCACCACGCCGACGACGATCATCCGGTAGTCGCCGATCGGCCGCAGAACTTCCGGTAGCCCGAGCAGGATGATCGTGCCGATGACCGCACCGGGGAGACTGCCAAGGCCGCCGACGACGATCATTGCGAGAATCAGGATCGATTCGGAAAAACGGAAATCGCCGGGTGAAATATAGCCTGTTGTATGTGCCCAGAGCGCACCGGCGAGGCCGGCGAAGAAGCAGGCGAAAGCGAACGACTGGATTTTGAGGCGGACGACGTCAAGCCCCATCGACGCCGCGCACTGGTCGTCCTCGCGCACCGCGCGCAGCGCGTTGCCGTAGTACGAATGCGCCAGGCGGCCGAGGACGAAGGCGGTGAGCAGCGCGGCAATGGCGACGGCGTAAAAGTTCACGATGTCGGAGGCGGTGAACAAACCGTCGAGCGAGATTCCCGGGATCGCCGAGATGCCCATCGGCCCGCGCGTGAAGCCGACCCAGTTGAGCAGCGTCAGGTGGATGATTTCGCCGAGGCCGAGCGTCGCGACGGCAAAGTAGATGCCGATCAGACGCATCGTCGGCAAGGCCAACATGATGCCGAAGAACGCGGTGACGACCCCGGCTGCCGGCAGCGTCAGGTAGAACGGCCAGTGCAACTGGGTGGCGAGCAGCGCTGCGGTGTAGGCGCCAATGCCGTAGAAACCGGCGTGTCCGAGCGACAACAACCCGGTCGTTCCGCTGATCAGGTTGGCACTCATCGTGAGGATGGTAAACACGCCGATCGTCGTCGTCACCCGGAACCAGTACCCGCCGCCGACGGCTGAAAGGATTGCCGGCAGGACGACGAGTACGGCGAGCAGAATTAAGATCGTGGGAAGCATTTTGCGCATGATCAAACCCTGTCCCGACCGCCGCCAAAGAGGCCGGTCGGGAAAAATATCAGCGTGATGACGAGAAAGACGTAGGCGACAAGATCGCCCCAGCCTTGGGCAAAGAAGCTCGTCGTGACGGCCTCGGCGACGCCGAGGATGATCGCGCAGACGACCGCACCGACGATCGACGAGAGGCCGCCCATGACCATCGCGACAAAGGCCTTGACGCCAGGCGCAAAGCCCATCGCCGGGAAGATCGCGCCCTGGTACAGGCCGACGACGAGACCGGCAGCGGCGCCCAGCGTAGAGCCGATGACGAAGGTCGCGATGATCGTGCGTTCGGTGTTGATTCCGACGTAGGTCGCGCCCATCGGGTTATTGGCCACGGCGCGAATGGAGAGCCCGACGCGTGTGCGCGTCAAGAGCCATTGCAAGCCGCCGAGCATGACGATCGACAGGCCAAGGATGAGGAACTGTCCGCTCGCGAAACTCAAGGGACCGATCTGGATTGGCGTTAGCAGCAGGTAATCCTGGGGGATCGTTTGCATGTTCGAACCGAATACTTTTTCGGCGAGCTCGCGCACGATGATCGAAATGGCGAGAGAGGAGAGCAGTGTCGCTTCGCGCATCGCCTTTGATTTTAACGACGCCTCGTCGCGAAAGCGGCGGAACGGCCAGAACGCGATGCGTTCGAGCCCGAAACCGGCCATGGCGCCGATGGCCATTGCAATGAGGATGACGACGAGCAGTGGCGGCGCGAATATCGTTATCGCCAGCCATCCGGCGTACGAGCCGATCATGTAAATCTCACCATGGGCGAAGTTCACCACGTTGAGCACGCCGAAAATCAGCGTGAAGCCGATCGCCATCAGGGCATAGATTAAGCCGACCGAGAGGCCATTGACCAGTTGCTGGACGAAGAAAATATCGAACATAGTGTCAGTGCCGGCTGACCTCGCGGTCAGCCGGTGGCTCCAGAAGTTGGGGGCGGGTGCGCAGTGTTACGGTTACTTCAGCAGCACGTACTTGCCATTCTGGATTTGCAGCTTGGTCAGCGTCTTCGCGGGCTCACGAGTCTCCGGGTCAAACGTCGTGACCCCGGTCACGCCCGGGAAATTCTTGGTCTTGGCCAGCGCATCGCGCACCTTGGCGCGCGTCGCATTGGCGCCGCCGGCGGCAACGATGGCGTTCAGGACGATGTTGGTTGCGTCGTACGCCTGCGCTGCGAACATTTGCGGCTGGACGTTGTAACGCGCCTCGTAGGCCTTGACGTAAGCCTGCACATGGGCTTCCGGGCTGTCGGGCAGGAAAGTCGTCGTCGCGTACATGTCGTTCGCAGCCGGTCCGGCAAGCTCGAGCAGTTTTGGCTCGGAAAGCGACGAGGTGCCGTAGATGGCTTGCTTGACCCCCATCTGGGTCTTTTGCTGCAGGAAGGCGGCGCCGTCTTCATAGAAGGCGGCGAGGAAGATGGCGTCGGGCTGCCCACGCATAATCTTGGTGATGATCGAACGAAAATCGCGCGTGCCGGGGTTGAAGAACTCGACGTCGGTAATCTGGCCGCCGTTGGCCTTCGTCGCGCCGACGAAGTTCGCCGTTCCCGTCTGTCCCCAGTCGTTCTGGATGGCGACTACGGCGATTTTCTTGGCGCCGTTACTGAGTGCCCATTTGGCGACCAGCGGGCTTTCATAGGACATGGTCGTGATGTTGCGGAACTGGTAGGGACTGATCTTGACGAAATCGGGGTGCGACGCCGTCTGCGACAGTTGCGCGAGATGGGTCTGCGCATAGACCTGGCCGGCGGCCATTGACACCGTCGAGTTGAAATCGCCGATCACGGCAAGGATGCTTTTGTCGTCGGAGAATTTGCGCGCGATATTCACGCCTTCTTTGGCGTCGCCCTTGCTGTCCTCGAATTTAAGTTGCACCGTCACGCCGGGAAGACGGTCGGACTTGTTGAACTCGTCGACCGCCAGCGTCGCCGAGTTGCGGAAGAGAATGCCGTATTGGGCGTTCTCGCCAGTGACCGGCGCGTGGTAGCCGAGAGCTATGGTCTTGCTCTGCGCGAATGCAGCGCTCGCCAGAGCGAGTGAAATTGCGGCAAACAAAAGTCGTTTTGTCATGATCGTCATTCCCAGCAAGTTGAAGTAGCAAAGTGTCGCTCACACCGGCTCGTGGCGGCGTTTTCGTCAGGGTTCTTCTCTCAGGGCTTGTGCACCTTCAGATGGCAGCAGCCGGTATCGCCAGGTGTCCACGTCGTGCCGCTAAAGCCAAAGCCGGCGCCCTCGAAGGTGCCGTTATCGACGACGCCGGCGATACGACATAATGTGGTAACCATTTCATCGTCATAACCGGCCTCGACCCAGGCGTTCTTGAGCGGGCAGTCGTGGAACTTGATGTCGAGCCCGTCGTGATCGCAGCTGCGAACCTCAGGCTGAAACGGGCGTCCATGGTCGGGGATGAAGTCGAGGAAATCGCCGCGCAGGCCTTCAAAGTCCGATGGCGCGTGACGCGCGAACTTTGGCGAAATCGCCAAGCCGCGCTTGTAGATCGCGCGCTTGA
>JBBRXI010000145.1:0-6329 GCA_038248575.1 Burkholderiales bacterium
CAGGTCGAGCGTCTTGACGCCGCGCAGCGCGAGGTAGCTGTCAAACGGCCCGGCGACCGCGCCGACGGCGTTATGCAGGAAGCCAAGCTGCTCGCGCAGCGCGGCAGTGCGTTCGTCGCCGCTGACGACGGCGATGCCGCCAATGACATCCGAGTGGCCGTTGAGGTATTTGGTCGACGAATGCATGACGATGTCGAAACCCAGTTCGCCAAGATTGCTCGCGGGCAACCGGGGCTTTTAGGTTGAATGTAAACGATTTTTTCTGCGTTCGTTTACATCGTTGGCGTAAGCAATAGCCGTGTTCAGCCCTTAACCGCGCCCATCGTCAGCCCCTTGACGACGTACTTCTGGAAGATCATGGTCAGGACGATCGCCGGCGCCATGATCGCGACCGCTGCCGCCATAACGCCGCCCCAGTCGACTTCCGCGTAGGAGACAAAATTGTAGATCGCGATCGGCAGCGTCTTCGTCTTCTCCATGCTGAGCACCTGCGAGAACATAAAGTTGTTCCACGAAAAAATGAACGACAGCGTCGTCGCGGTAATGATGCCGGGGCCCGACAGCGGCAGGATGATTGCCCAGAAGGCGTACTGGCGGGTGGCTCCGTCGACCATCGCCGATTCCTCCATCTCGCGCGGGATCGTGCCGAAGTAGGTCGACATGATCCACACCACGATCGGCAGCGCAATGAGCATGTGACTCAGGACCAGCGCAACGTAGCTGTCCATCAGGTCAAGGCGCGAAAAAATGATGTACCAGGGCATCAGGAAGGAGATTCCCGGCATCAGGCGCGCGAGCAGGATGAAGACCGCGAGCCGCTTCTGCGCATAGCGCGCGATTGAATACGCCGCCGGCAGGCCGAGGATCAGCGAAAAGCCGACGGCCAGCGCGCCAACGATGGTCGAGTTGAGGAAGTACTTGAGAAAATCTTGCTCGCCGAAGACCTTCTGATAATTCTGCAGTGTCGGCTCGAAGAAGAGTTTCGGCGGCCACGAAATGATATCGACCTGCGTCTTGAACGACGACGACAGCATCCACAGGAACGGGAAGAGGACGATCAGCGCGATCACCAGGACGAGAAAATAGAAAGCAATCTTGACGATGAGTTTCTTGTTCATCCGGGGCTCCTGCTCAGATATCGGAAGACGCGCGCAGCTTCATGATCGCCAGGCTGCAGCCATAAACGACGACAAAGAGCGCAACCAGGATGACCGAGGACTGGCCCATGCGGAAATACTCGAAGCTGTACTTGAAACCCATGATATTGAGCGTTTCGGACGCATAGCCGGGGCCACCGCCGGTCATCGCGAAGATGATGTCAAAGGTTTTGAGCGCGTCGATCAGGCGCAGGATGACCGCCGTCAGAATCACTGGCATGACCATCGGAATCGTCACGTAGCGCAGGATCTGCCATTCGCTCGCGCCGTCCACGCGCGCCGCTTCGACCGGTTCTTCGGAGAGGCCGGCGAGACCGGCAAGAACGATTAATGTGATCATCGGCGTCCATTGCCAGACATCGACGATAATCAGTGAGGGAATGACCGACTTCGCGCTCGAGACCCACAGTCCCTCCGGCAGGCCGACGGACTGCAGGACGAAATTGGCAAGCCCGATCGTCGGGTCGAAAAAAAGATTGAAGACGATGCCGACGGCGATCGGCGTCGCGACGAGCGGCAGCAGGAGCAGCAACTTGGCGACACTCTTGCCGACGAAGGCGCGGTTCAGGATGAGCGCGATGGCGACGCCGAGAAAGCCCTCGATCGCCACGGCGAAAAATGTAAAGGCAAAGGTCCTGCCGACGGCGTTCAGAAAACGCGGTTCGCTGAGCACGCGTATGTAGCTGTTGAAGCCGACGAAAGACAGGGGGTTGCCGGAGGTCAGATTCCAGTTGGTAAAGCTCAGGAAAAGCGTGTATAGAATTGGAAAAATCATCAGTAGGGCGACGAAGATGATCGCCGGCAGAGGAAATAGGATGCGCAGATTTCGTTCGGCAAAACTTGAGCGAATCATAAGAACCTCTGGTAACAAATAACGTGCCCCACACAGGCAGCACCTGGCAAAACCCACCCGTCCGGCTGCCAGGCAACCGGACGGACGGAAACTCACTCACTGGTGCGACGGCAAGGATCTGGACGCCCTGGTGGCGCACTTCCAACCCACGCCTTTTTACTGCTTGCCGTACTCGCCGGTGTCCTGTAACAGCTCGTTCACCTTGACAACGTTGGCTTTCGCCATCTTGTCGAGGTTCGTCGATGTCCCCTTTGTATTGATTGACTCGATCACCAGTTCGCCGATCAGGTCACGTGCTTCGCCGACCGCGCTCATGTACGGACGATCCAACGGGTTGCCGTTTTTGGCGGCAAAGGCGCGCGTCTCGACCAGGCCCGGATTGACCTTGGCGAGCACTGCCTTGTCTTCCCAGACCGACGAACGCGCCATCGTGATGTTGGCGAGCATGCCCTTGGTCGCAAGATCCTTGCTCGTCGCCCAGGCCAGGAACTTCATCGCCATGTCCTTGTTCTTGGACTGTTTGGCTACCGCGATGCCCCACGAGGTCACGATGAACGGCGAGTTCATCTTCGGACCGGCCGGGAAATTGGCGATGCCGACATTCTCGGCGGCGACCTGCGTCTTGGCCGGGTCTACGATCTGGCCGTAGAACACCGAGGCATCGGTCCACATGGCGATCTTGCCGGCCTGAAACAGCGGCATGATGTTTTCCCAGGACATTGAGGTCACGCCCTTGGGCCCGTAGTTGCCGAGCATCTTGCCGTAAAAACGGGTCGCGTCGATCGCCGGCTTGGAGCCAAATACGGCAACGCCCTTGTCGAGGTAGAGTCCGCCGTAGTTGTAGACGAAGCTGGACAATTGTGTAACCGCCGCAGCGCCCTTGCCGCGCGAGGCAAAGCCCGCGATGTTGTCGGAATTGATCTTTTTGGCCGCCGCCTCAAGTTCGGTGAAATTGGCCGGAACCTTGATGCCTGCTTCTTTGAAGACGTCTTTCCGGTAGTAGAGGACTTGCCATTCGGTGACCAGCGGAACGATGTAGGACTTGGCGCCAAAGGTGGCGACGCTCATCACGTTCTTCGGATAATCGGCGAGGTCGAAGCCAGGGGCGATTGGCTCGTACCAACCGTTCTTGTAGAACATTTTCCCTTCCTGCAGGGGACGCGTCATGAACACGTCAACCGACGACGACCTCGTCGCAAACTCGGTCGTCAGTTTCGTCGTGAGTTGCCCTTCCTGCAGGCTTTCGACATTGACCTTGATCCCCGTGGCGTTTTCGAATTCCGGAATCGCCGACTTCAGAAGATCGCCGTAGGGATGGTTCGCGACGAGCACGCGAATCTCCTTGGCCTGCGCGATCGCGCCGACGGAAAAACAAAGTGAAGACAAAGCGACCAGCGATACAACCAGTTCTTTTCTCATAAAACCTCCACAAATCATGTTAAAGAGCCATTTGAAAACCCGTGCGACGACCAGCAAATACGCGTAGTACTCAAAACATCCGCCCGTCGCGTTGTGGCGAGCGAAGACTTCAATTTGCGCAAGCCACCAAATGCGCTAAACGATGGTCAGCGATGTTTCCTTGTCGAAAATATGCGTCTTGGCCATCTTCAGATCGACCTGCAGCGTCTGCCCCACGCTCAGCGCGCGCTCGGGCACTTCCATGCGCGCGACGATCGAATGCGCACCGCAAGTGAGATAGACGAAGATTTCCGAACCCAGCGTTTCGACGACATCCGCGCGCGCCGTCAACGACTGTCCGGCGTCGACGCTGACGGTCGGATCGTGCGCCACGATATCCTCCGGGCGCACGCCGAAAACGACCGACTTGCCGATATGGTCAGCGAGCCTCGGCATGAAGTCAGCCGGCGCCCGCAGGCGAAAGCCGCCAGCGTCGATGAACACCGCGCCACCTTCGGCGACCAGCGATGCCTCGACGAAATTCATCGACGGCGAGCCAATGAAGCCGGCGACAAAGCGATTGGCCGGCCGCGCATAAACGTCCATCGGCGCGCCGCTCTGTTGCAGCAGGCCTTGGCTCATGATGAAGATGCGGTCGGCCATGGTCATTGCTTCGACCTGGTCGTGCGTCACGTAGATGATCGTCGCGCCGAGGCGTTTGTGCAGCTTGCTGATTTCGGCACGCATCGCCACGCGTAGTTTGGCATCGAGGTTGGAGAGCGGCTCGTCGAAGAGAAAGACCTTCGGCTGGCGCACGATCGCCCGGCCCACCGCGACGCGCTGACGCTGTCCGCCGGATAGTTCCTTAGGTTTGCGCTCGAGCAGTTCTTGAATGCCGAGGATGTCGGCCGCTTCATCGACCCGGGCAGTGATCTCCGGCTCGGAAAGCTTGCGGATTTTGAGCCCGAAACCCATGTTGTCGCGCACGTTCATATGCGGATAGAGCGCGTAGTTCTGAAAGACCATGGCGATGTCGCGATCCTTCGGTTCGAGTTCATTGACCCGCGTATCGCCGATGTAGATGTCGCCCGAACTCACCGCCTCGAGACCGGCGATCATGCGCAGCGCGGTGGTCTTGCCGCAACCCGAGGAACCGACGAGAACGGCAAATTCCTTGTCCTGAACTTCGATCGATAGATTGTCGACCGCCTTCACCGCACCGAACTGCTTGACCACATTTTTCAGGATCACATTGGACATGTCGCAAACCTTTTTTCTGAAGAACCGACGGCCCGTGAGGCCACGCTGTCCGTCGCATGGGGCAGTGTCAACACTACTGCACTACAGCGCAGAAACAAAATAGTAACGTCCGGCCCGAGTGAAGAAGAGGTGTTCGATGCATCGCACCCGGTCGCGGAAGACCCCGATTGGATTCCGAGACCAGAGCGCGAAGGCGGCGGACCACATTCAAAGTTCTTGTCTGTTTGGCAGAGGCCGCTCGCGAAATCAAACAGCGACGCCGCTTTAACGCATGGCGAAGCGACGGCTTCCTGGCCCCAGATTCAACCCGGGCATGTGCACTTTGGCACCGATACTCGGGTCTTTCGCCCCGGTCGGGACCACGATTGCGCGCAACAGATGCAGCACGAGTTTTCCCTGGGTGACTGCCGGACCACCGGGATCTCGGCGCCCGGCCGGATATTGCAGAGTAGCGGACAGTCTTAGCTGTCGTCCAGACCAAAGAAGGTGATCGGTGAGTGCTCATCGGCCAATATAACGGACCGTCACCAGCCTTCGGTCGAGCCGACTCGGACCGCTTAAGATTGGGATACGTAGATGGCCAAGCGCACGACGGGAATGACGAACAGCTCCGGCTACCAAGCAGGAGCTGTTGAACACTTAGAAGCAGTATTGTCCTAGACGTAACGTTATAGACAATCCGCTCCCGTGCTGTTACTTTGGCATCAGGACGGTGTCGATAACGTGAATAACACCGTTGCTGGCCATGACGTCAGTAGTGACTACCTTGGCATTGTTCACCTTGACGCCACCGTCCGTTGCGATGGTCAGTTTGCTGCCCTGCACCGTCGCTACCTCACCGGCCTTTACGTCTTTGGCCAGCACTCGAGCCGGTACCACATGGTAGGTCAGCACGGACGTGAGTTTGGCCTTGTCCATAAGCAAAGCGTCAAGCTGAGCTTTGGGGATCTTGGCAAAGGCTTCGTCGGTCGGCGCGAACACTGTGAACGGGCCCTTGCCCTTGAGCGTATCGACCAGGCCGGCTTTTTGTATTGCAGTGACCAATGTCTTGAAACTTCCAGCGGCGACTGCGGTATCGACGATGTCCTTGTCGGCGGCTGTGGCGGACAAACTTAACAAGGCAAACGAAGCGGCAACCAATGCGGATTTGATTTTAAGTAGCATGCTGTTCTCCAAAAGGTAAGGAAAAAACGGTGTAGAGATTTATAGTCTCTTTGTCTAGGACAAAAAGACATTACGCGAGTTCAATTTTTTTGCGCGGGGGCCATCGTTGGCTGCCTTTAACGTGATAGCTGCTGCAAAGCCCGGCCAGCGCGAAGGATGCGCGGCCGAAATGTTTGACGAGTCAGGTTCAAGGAAATGAAGGACGCGCGGACTGGCGCCGTGGGAATTGCCATCGCTCGCGTCGGCGACCGGCGCTTGGCACTTGATCAGATTCTCGCCGACGAAGAACTTGGCTCGAGGATAGGGTGGTGCAGCGATGAGGCTTGACTGCCGGCATCGCGCACCCCGCCGACTGGCGCAAAAAAAACCCGGATCGGCCGGGTGTGTGAATGGCGCAGCGTTGTCGCTGCGGCCAGACCGTTCCGGTCAGGCGCCTGCCGCGCATTTCTTCATGAAGGATGACTTGGCTGCGCCGGCGAGCGGTTTGCCGTCCTTGC
>JBBRXI010000146.1:0-6313 GCA_038248575.1 Burkholderiales bacterium
AGCTCGACGCCCGACGCCCCCGAGCAGGGTGGCGCGCCGGTCGAATCGCGCCCTGGCAGCAACGCGCCGAGCGTGGCGACGGTAACCGCCGGCGGAATCGCCAGCAGCAAGCTGCCGCCCGAATTGACCGACCCGAAGAGCATCCTCTCCAAACGCAGCATCTATTTCGACTACGACAAATTCGACGTCAAGGCTGAATACAAGGATCTGGTCAGCGCGCACGCCAAATTCCTCGCCAACAACCGCCAGTTCAAGATGCTGATCCAGGGCAATACCGACGAGCGGGGCAGCCGTGAATACAACCTCGCGCTCGGCCAGAAACGCGCCGACTCGATCAAAAAGATGCTGACGCTGCTCGGCGCCCGCGAAGAGCAGGTCGAATCGGTCAGCCTCGGCGAGGAAAAGCCGAAGAACGAAGGTCAGAACGACACCGCCTGGGCTGAAAACCGCCGCGGCGACATGCTCTACACCGGCGAATTCTGATATGCCGGCGCGCCGCTCACAGGCCGCTTGGCGAGTCGCGCGAGTTGTCCATCTCGCCCTGCTGCTTGCCCTGTGCGGCGCGCAGCAGGCGCAGGCTGCGCTGTTCGACGACGACGAGGCGCGGCGACAGATCAAGGATCTGTCGATCCGCAGTAACGAGCGGCTCGATACACTTTCCAAGGCGCAGTTTGAACTCGCGAACCAGATCCAGGCGCTGCGCGAAGATAACGCCAAGCTGCGCGGGCAGCTTGAAACGGTGACCTACGAGCTCGAATCGGCGAAGAAGCGTCAGCAGGATTTTTACGTCGACCTTGACGGCCGCGTGCGCAAGATTGAGACGCAGCCCGCGCCAACACCGCCAACGCCCGAAGTGCACTCCGCGGTTGAATCGACGCCGCCAGCGGCCGACCCGGCGCCGCGCCCGGCCGGTGATCCGGCCGCCGAATCGCGCCAGTACGAGACCGCGCTCAATTTCTTCAAGGCCAACAAGATCAAGGAAGCGGCGGTCGCTTTCGCGACCTTCACCCGGGCGCATCCGGACGGCACGCTGACGCCCAACGCGCAGTACTGGCTCGGCAACGCCCATTACGCGCTGCGCGACTGCAAGCAATCGATCGACGCGCACCGGGTAGTCCTTAGCCGCTGGCCGCAGCACCCGAAAGCGCCCGACTCGCTGATCGGCATCGCCACCTGCCAGCAGGAACTCGCCGACGCGCGCGGCGCGCGGACAACGCTCGAGACAGTGCTGATCAAGTATCCGGACAGTTCGGCAGCGGCGACCGCGAAACAGCGTCTCAAGAAGTAGGGCGTGGTGCACAGCAAGGCCGTCCCGGCGCTGAAGATCAGCGAGATTTTCTATTCGCTGCAGGGTGAGGCGTCGCGCGCCGGTCTGCCAACGGTTTTCGTCCGCCTGACCGGTTGCCCGCTGCGCTGCACCTGGTGCGATACCACCTACGCCTTCACCGGCGGCAGAGTGATGCCGTTGCCGGCGATTCTCGACGCGGTCGCCGCTTACGGCGCGCGCCAGGTCTGCGTCACCGGCGGCGAGCCGCTGGCGCAAAAGAACTGCCTGCCGCTGCTCGCCTCCCTGTGCGACGCCGGCTACGACGTCAGTCTCGAGACCTCGGGCGCGCTCGATATTTCGCCGGTCGACGCGCGCGTCTCGCGCATCGTCGATCTCAAGGCGCCGGGTTCCGGCGAAGGCGACCGCAACCTCTGGCCAAACCTCGACCTCCTGAGCGCGCGCGACGAACTTAAGTTCGTCATCAAAGACCGCGCCGACTACGAATGGGCGCGCGCGACGATCGCCGAACGCCAACTCGACGCGCTCTGCCCACTGCTCTTTTCACCCGTCCAGGGCCAGCTCGAAGCGCGCACGCTCGCCGAGTGGATTCTCGCGGACCGGCTGCCGGTTCGCTTTCAGCTGCAGCTACACAAGCTGCTATGGGGTAGTATGCAGGGCAGGTAAACCCTCCCGAGGACGCGCCATGAGCGACGAGCGCCGCCACTATTCCCGCATCGCCTTCCAGGCGCCCGCACGAATCATCTTTGCCGACTGCAGCATCAAGGTCACCGTCATCGACCTCTCGCTCAAGGGCGCGCTGATCCGCCTGCCGGCGCACACCCGGGTTGAGAACGACGCGCTCTGCATGCTTGAAGTGCATCTGGGCGCCAAGCGCGAACTGATCCGCATGGAAGCGAGCATCGCCCACGTCGAAGGCGACCACGCCGGCCTTGCCGGGCTGAGCATAGACCTCGACAGCGTGACGCACCTGCGCCGCCTCGTCGAGCTCAACCTCGGTGACCCGGCGCTGCTCGACCGCGAGATGTCAGCGCTGCTCGCCGAATGAAGCCTCAGATTCCCAGATAGCGGTGCCAGACGCCGTGGTCGGCGGCAAGTTCTGGCGAGCTGCCTTGCCAGACGACCTGTCCGCGCTCGAGGATGGTGTGCCGGTCGGCGAGGCCGATCAGCCGTTCGACGTACTTGTCGATGACGAGAATCGCCTGCCCGCTGGCGCGCAGCGCTGCCAGGCAGCGCCATATTTCCTCGCGCACGAGCGGCGCCAGACCTTCGCTCGCCTCGTCGAGAATGAGCAGTTTCGGGTTGGTCATCAAGGCGCGGCCGATCGCCAGCATCTGCTGCTCGCCGCCCGAGAGCCGGCCGCCGAGGACTGCGGCGCGCTCGCCAAGGCGCGGGAAAAAGGCATTGACGCGCGCCAGCGTCCACGGCTCGCGCGCGCCGTTGCGCCGGGCGGCGAAGGCGACGAGATTCTCGCGCACCGTCAGGTTGGGAAAGATCTGCCGACCTTCGGGAACGAGCGCGATGCCGGCCCGGCCGATGCGGTCAGCCGACAGCCCGTCGATGCGCTCGCCACAAAAACGGATGCTGCCGGCCTTCGGCTTTTCGAGCCCGCAGATCGAGCGCACGGTCGTCGTCTTGCCCATGCCGTTGCGTCCGAGCAACGTCGCCACTTCGCCTTCGGCGATCGTCAGGCTGACGCCGAACAGCACCTGGCTTGCGCCGTAGGCCGTTTCGATGGCGTCGACTTCGAGCAGAGTCCCGGCACTCATATTTCGTCCCCGAGATAGGCACGGCGGACCTCGGCGTCAGCGCGGATCGCCTCGGGTTCGCCACTGGCAATGATGCGCCCGCCGACGAGCACCGAGATACGGTCGGCAAGGCGAAATACCGCGTCCATGTCGTGCTCGACGAGGAGCAAGGTGACGCGGCGCGCGAGTTGCTCGATCAGCTCGACCATGCGCGCCGATTCGTCGGGCCCCATGCCGGCCATCGGCTCGTCGAGCAGCAGCAGTTTCGGTTTGGTCGCCAGCGCGAGCGCCACTTCGAGGCAGCGCTGCTCGCCGTGTGAGAGCTGGCTGGCCAGACGGCCGGCACGGCCGGGCAGTCCGACCTGGGCGAGCAAGCCGTGCGCCTCGGCGATGATTGCCGCGTCGACCGAGAACGGTTTCCAGAAACGGAAGCTCGTTCCCCAGTCGCGCACGCGCGCCTGCACGGCGATGGTCACGTTGTCGAGTACCGTCAGGCGCGGAAAGACGCTGGTAATCTGATAGGAACGCGCCAGCCCGCGCGCAACACGCTGATGCATCGAACGCCGCGCGAGATCCTCGCCGGCGAAGCTGACTTGTCCATGATCGGCCGCCAGCGCGCCCGAGAGCACGTGGATCAGTGTTGTCTTGCCGGCGCCGTTGGGGCCGATCAGCGCGTGCACTTCGCCGGTCGCTACCGACAACGAGGCACCGTTTAACGCAGTGACGCCGCCGAAGTGCTTGCTCACCGCGCGCACCTCGAGGAGGTCCGGCGAGCGCTCACTCACGGCGCCGCCCCCAGCCGAAGAGTCCGGCAATCCCGAGCGGTGCCCAGAGGACGACGGCGAGGAGCAGCAGGCCGAGGCCGATCTGCCAATGCGGCGTCAGCTCGACCAGCAATTCTTCGCCAAGGAGCAGCAGGAGCGCGCCGACGACGCCACCGTAGACGCTGCCGACGCCGCCGAGAACGACCATCACCATCAGCGTACCCGACTGCATCCAGTGCAGCAGATTCGGACTCGCCAGCCCGGTCTGGTTAACGAGCAGCGCCCCAGCGAGTCCAGCAAGGCCGCCGCCGATCACGAAACAGACGAGCTTGTAGGCGAACACCGGGTAGCCGAGCGCCTCCATGCGTGTTTCGTTTTCGCGAATGCTCTGGATGACGCGACCAAAGCGCGAATGCGCCAGGCGGTCGAGCGCAATGAGAACACAGGCCAGGATGGCAAGGACGACAAAATAAAAGCTGGTATCGTTCTTGAGATCGACGCCGGGAACGAGTGAGCGCTACAGCAAGGCGAGGCCGTCGTCGCCGCCCCAGGCTTTGAGCGAGACGACGAGGTAATAGGTCATCTGCGCGAAGGCGAGCGTGATCATGATGAAATAGACGCCGCGCGTGCGCAGGCTAAGCGCGCCGATGGCCAGGGCGAGCAGCGCCGCAACGCCGACGGCAAGCGGCCAGGCGAGCGCCGCCGAGACGACGCCGCTCTGGGCGAGAACGGCGACGCAGTAGGCGCCGACGCCGAAAAAAGCGGCGTGCCCGAAGGAGACCATGCCGCCTAAACCGATGACCAGATTAAGGCTCGTCGCGGCCAGCGCGAAGATCAGCAGACGGCTGGCGAAGCTCACATAAAAACCCTGCTCCACAGCGTGCAGCGCAGAGGGTAGCGCAGCGAGCGCGAACAGCACGACGAGCGCCGCCCAGCGCCGCTCTTTTGACGATTCGTAAAGTCCCATGACTTAGCCGCGCGCCGGGAAAAGGCCTTCGGGGCGCCAGAAGAGAATGGCCGCCATGAGGACGTAGATCAGGATGGACGCGAGTGCCGGGCCGAGGCTCGACGCCGCCTCCGCCGACAGGGCGGTGCGCAGCATAGCGGGCAGGGCGGCGCGGCCGAGCGTATCGACGAGGCCGACGAGCAGGCTGCCGACCAGCGCGCCGCGCATCGAGCCGATGCCGCCGATGACGATGACGACGAAGGCGAGGATCAGGATGCTCTCACCCATGCCGACCTCGACCGCGAGCAGCGGGCCGAGCAACGCGCCGGCCAGCGCGCAGAGCGCCGCGCCAAAGGCGAAGACAGCAGTAAACAGCAGGCGGACGTTGATACCCAGCGCTTCGGTCATTTCGCGATTCGACGCGCCGGCGCGCACCCACATGCCGACGCGCGTGCGCGTCACGAGGACGTAAAGCAGCGCCGCAACGAACGCGCCGACAGCGATGATCAGCAGCCGATACGACGGGTAGAAGAAGCCGCCGATATTCAGCGGCCCGGAAAATTCGTCGGGGGCGTTGAGCAGGACCGGCTGCGCGCCCCAGATCACGCGCACCGCTTCGTTGAAGATGAGGATCAGCGCAAAAGTGGCGAGCACCTGCGCGAGGTGGCTGCGCGCGTAGAGCCGGCGCAGCAAGACGAGCTCGACGAGCGCGCCGAGCAGCGCGGTGGCCAGCATGGCGACGGCTATGCCGACAAGAAACGACCCGCTGGCCTGCGTCGCCGCCGCCGCGAAATAGGCGCCGGCCATGTACAGCGAGCCGTGCGCCAGATTGATCATGTCCATGATGCCGAAAACCAGCGTCAGTCCGGCGGCGAGCAGGAAGAGCATGAGACCGAACTGCAGGCCGTTCAAGGCCTGCTCAATGAGAAGCTGGGTCATTTAAAAGAACCGCTTTCAACGCAAAGAAGGACAATAGAAATCGCCTTTCTCTGCGTCCCTTGCGCCACTGCGCGCCGTGCGTTGGAGGAGTTTTTCCTGCCCGCTATTTCATCTTGCATTGAGCAACGTAGGCGTCGGCGTGGTTGGTGAAGATCGTTCCCATCGTCTTGTTGGTGATGCGGCCCTGCGCGTCGCGGCCGATGACGCGCAGGTAATAGTTCTGCACCGGGTAGTGGTTGCTATTGAACTTGAAGTCGCCGCGTAGCGACTTGAAGCGCTTGGCTTCAAGGGCGCGGCGGACGGCGTCCTTGTCGTCGAGCCGGCCCTTGACGTCGCGCACGGCAGCGTCGATGAGCAGCGCTGCGTCATAACCCTGTGCGGCGTAAAGCGAAGGCAGGCGACCGAAATCCTTCTGAAAGTCGGCGACGAAACGGCGGTTCTCGGCGTTGTCCATGTCGTGCGCCCAGTGCGACGAGTTGAACATGCCGAGCATCGGCGCACCGACCGCCTTGATCACGTCCTCGTCAGCTGAAAAACCGGGCGCGAAAAGTTGCGTGTCGGACGACAGCCCGGCGGCGACGAACTGCTTGACGAAATTGATGCCCATGCCGCCGGGCAGGAAGAAAAATAC
>JBBRXI010000147.1:0-6294 GCA_038248575.1 Burkholderiales bacterium
ATTACCGCGACACAGATGATGGAATCGATGATTCACGCGCCGACGCCGACGCGCGCCGAAGTCTCGGACGTCGCCAACGCCGTGCTCGACGGCACCGACGCCGTCATGCTCTCGGCCGAAACGGCGGCCGGCAGCTACCCGGTGCAGACCGTCGAATCGATGGCGCGCATCTGTCTGGCCGCCGAAAAGTCGGTCATGATCACGCTCGACCGCCAGTTTCTCGACCGTCACTTCACGCGCATCGACCAGTCGATCGCCATGGCCGCGCTGTTCGCCGCGTATCACCTCAACGTCAAGGCGGTCGCCGCGCTGACCACCTCGGGTTCGACGGCGCTGTGGATGAGCCGGCTCAATTGCGGCATACCGATTTTCGCGCTGACCCAGGAACCGCGTGCGCAATCGAAAATGACGCTCTATCGAGAAGTTTATCCGCTGCTCATGAAGAACGAGGACGACGACCATGAGGTCATGCGCTACAACGTCGAGCAACGGTTGATCGAAGCCGGCGTCGTCGAAAAAGGCGACCTCATCGTGCTCTCCTACGGCGACACGCGCGGCGTCACCGGCGGCACCAATACGATGACCATCGTCCGCGTCGGTGAGAAGCCGTCACCCAAACGCTAAGCACCAAGCAACCGTCCGCGTAGCGCTCCGCGCGCTCGTCTCTTTACACTTTTCCGGATCCCCAACCATGAGCCAAGCCCTTTTCGAATCGACTATCAAGAGCCTGCCCCTTCTCGGCCGCGGCAAAGTGCGCGACATCTACGCCGTCGGCGACGACCAGTTGCTGATCGTCACCAGCGATCGCATCTCGGCTTTCGACGTTGTTCTTCCCGATCCGATTCCGGGCAAGGGCAAGGTCCTCACCCAGATGGCCAGCTTCTGGTTCGAGCGGCTAGCCGCTATCCTGCCCAATCAGCTCACCAGCATTGACCCGGAAAGCGTTGTCGCCGCCGACGAGCGCGAACAGGTGCGCGGGCGCGCGCTGGTCGTCAAGCGCTTGAAACCGCTACCGATCGAGGCCGTCGTTCGTGGCTATCTGATCGGCTCGGGCTGGAAAGATTATCAGGCGACGGGCGCCGTCTGCGGCATCAGGCTGCCGGCCGGACTGCAACTTGCGGCAAAGTTCGCCGAGCCGATTTTCACGCCGGCGACGAAAGCCGAACAGGGCGACCACGACGAGAATATTTCGTTTGAACAGGCACAGCGCAACTGCGGCGCGGCGCTCGCCGACGCGCTCTACGGCACCGGCAAGACCGGTGCTGAAATCGCCACCCAGGCGCGTGACGCGGCGATCGCGCTGTATTCGGCGGCCGCCGACTATGCGCTCACGCGCGGCATCATCATCGCCGATACGAAGTTTGAATTTGGCGTAGACAGCACGGGCACGCTGCATCTGATCGACGAGGCGCTGACCCCCGACTCGTCGCGCTTCTGGCCGGCCGACGGCTACCGCCTGGGCAGCAACCCGCCGTCCTACGACAAGCAGTACCTGCGCGACTATCTCGAAACGCTGAGCTGGAACAAGACGGCCCCGGGCCCAGGCCTGCCGGCCGAAGTGGTCGCTCGCACACGCGAGAAATACATCGAGGCGTGCGAGGTCCTGACCGGCCGCCGCTTCGTCGACTGAGAACCATGCGCCGCCGACCGGGTCAACCATAACTCCTTCTGCGGGCCCGGCCGCCGCGAAAGACCCGCGGCGCCGGGCGAACCGGCACGACGCTGTGGGCGGCTCTCGCCGCCCACCACTTTTTCAACCGTGAGATTGGTCATCATGAACCCCCTGCTCGACTTTTCGGCGCTGCCGCGCTTTGACACCATCAAGCCGGCCGACGTCCAGCCGGCCATCGCCCAGTTGCTCGAAGAGAACCGCGCGCTCGTCAACCGGCTGACTGGCGAGAACGCCACGGCCACCTGGGCGGATTTCGTCACGCCGCTCACCGACGGCCTCGAACGCCTCGCGCGCGCCTGGGGCATCGTCGGCCACCTGCATGCGGTCAACGACGTTCCCGAATGGCGCGAAGCGTATAACGCGCTGCTCCCCGACGTCTCGCGCTTCTTCGCCGAACTCGGCCAGAACCTCGATCTGTTCACCCGATACAAAGCGCTGCGCGCCAGCGACGAGTACGCCGATCTGTCGCTCGCCCGGCGCAAGATCGTCGACAATGAAATACGCGATTTTCGCCTCTCCGGCGCCGAGTTGCCGGCCGACAAAAAGCCGCGCTTCCAGGCCATCAGCGAAGAACTCGCAAGCCTTGGGGCGAAGTTTTCCGAGAATCTGCTCGACGCGACCAACGCCTTTTCCGAGCTTGTCAGCGACGCAGCGGAGCTCTCCGGCCTGCCCGACGACGTTATCCAGGCAGCGCGCGAAGCGGCGCAAAAAGACGGCCTGGCGGGCTGGAAATTCACCTTGCACATGCCGTCCTACCTGCCGGTGATGCAGTACGCCGACAGTCGCCGCCTGCGCGCGGCGATGTATCGCGCCTACGCCACGCGCGCCGCCGAATTCGGCCCGCCCGAGCTTGACAACGCGCCGCTCATCCGGCGCATCCTCGAACTGCGCCGCGAGGAAGCGCAGCTCCTCGGCTACGCCAATTACGCCGAGGTCTCGCTGGTCCCCAAGATGGCCGAATCGGTGCCGCAGGTGCTCGCCTTCCTGCGCGACATGGCAGCCCGGGCCAAACCTTTCGCGCACAAGGACGTCGCCGAGTTGCGCGACTTCGCGCGCCAGGAACTCGGTCTTGCCACGCTTGAATCGTGGGACGTCGGCTATGCTTCCGAGAAGCTGCTGCAGGCGCGCTACGCGTTTTCCGAACACGAAGTGAAGCAGTACTTCACCGAAGACAAGGTACTCGCCGGCCTCTTCCACGCCGTCGAATCGTTGTTTGGCGTTTGCCTCAAACCCGATAGCGCGCCGGTCTGGCACCCCGACGTGCGCTTTTTCCGCATCGAAACGCGAAGTGACGAAAATGCTAAGGACAATGCCGGCGAGTTGATCGGCCAGTTCTACATCGACCTTTACGCGCGCGACACCAAGCGCGGCGGGGCGTGGATGGACGAGGCGATCACGCGTCGCCGGGTGAGCGACAAAACGCTCGCGGCCGACGGCGTCCAGAGCCCGGTCGCATATCTCAACTGCAACTTTTCGCGGCCGGTCGGCGAGAAGAACGGCCAGCCGCTGCCGGCGACCTTTACACACGACGAGGTGGCGACGCTCTTTCACGAAACCGGCCACGGCCTGCACCACCTGCTGACGCGGGTCGATGAACTCGGCGTCTCGGGAATTCACGGCGTCGAATGGGACGCCGTCGAACTGCCCTCGCAATTCATGGAAAACTACTGCTGGGAGTGGAGCGTCGTGCGCCAGCTCACAGCGCACGTCGATACCGGCGAGCCGCTGCCGCGCGCACTCTTCGACAAGATGGTCGCGGCGCGTAACTTCCAGAGCGGCATGCAGACGCTGCGCCAGATCGAGTTCTCGCTCTTTGACCTGCTTCTGCATACCGACTTCGACGCGCGCGACGAGCGGACGTCGGTTGCCGAGTTGCTGGGGCAAATCCGGCGCGAAGTCGCGGTTCTCGTTCCGCCCGAATGGAACCGTTTCCCGAACAGCTTCTCGCACATTTTCGCCGGTGGCTACGGCGCCGGTTATTTCAGCTACAAATGGGCCGAAGTGCTTTCCGCCGACTGCTACGCCGCTTTCGAGGAGGCCGGCAACCCCTTCGACGCGACGGTCGGCAAACGCTTTCTTGACGAAATCCTGGCGGCCGGCGGCGCGCGCCCGGCGCTCGAGAACTTCCGCGCATTCCGCGGCCGCGAGCCGCAAATCGACGCCCTGCTCCGCCACTGCGGCATGGATGGTATGATCTCGGCGTAAAACGGAGGATCAAACCATGTCCCTATTCCGCTGCCTTGTCCTCGCCGCCGGCTTGCTTGCCGGTTCGCTTGCCGTTTCGCTTGCTACCGCGCAGACCACCTACCGTTGGCTCGATGCGAGCGGACAAACGGTCTACTCCGACCAGCCACCGCCGGCCGGCGCCAAACAGGTCGTCAAGATCAGCGGTGAGGCGAGTGGCGATGAAACGCAGATGCCGTTCTCCACGCGTCAGGTGGTCGAAAAATATCCGGTAACGCTTTACACCGCAGCCAATTGCGTCGAGATCTGCCAGAACGCGCGCGACCTGCTCAACCGCCGCGGCGTCCCGTTCACCGAAAAGCTCGCGACCAACGATGCCGAAACGACGGAGCTGTTCCGCCGCCTGGGCAGCGAAGCGGGGTTTCCCAGCGTCTTTGTCGGTCAGCAAGGCTTCAAAGGTTACGAGGCGGAATCCTGGAACAACCTGCTCGATCTTGCCGGATACCCGAAGACCGCGCCCTACGGCGCCAAGCCGTCCGGCGCCTTCGCCAAGTGAGCCGATGAAGCTCGCCGCGTGGAACGTCAACTCGCTCAAGGTGCGCCTGCCGCAACTGCTCGAGTGGCTGGCCACGCGGCAACCCGACGTCGTCTGCCTGCAGGAAACCAAGCTTGAAGACCATAATTTCCCGCAACGCGAGATCGAAGCGGCCGGCTATCAGGCGGTTTTTTCCGGGCAGAAGACGTACAACGGCGTCGCGCTGCTCGCGCGCCAGACGCCGACCGACGTCGTCTGCGGCAATGTCCATATCGCCTGTGAGCAGAAGCGGTTAATCGCCGCGACGGTGGGCGGCGTTCGCGTCATCTCCGCCTACATCCCGAACGGCCAGGCGGTCGGCAGCGACAAATACGCGTACAAGCTCGCCTGGCTCGCCGCGCTCAGAACCTGGCTTGGCGAGCAGCTCACGGTCTATCCACAACTGGCGATCGCCGGCGATTTCAACGTCGCACCCGAAGACCGCGACGTGCACAACCCGGCGGCGTGGGAGGGCCAGGTTCTCTGCTCGCCGCCCGAACGCGCCGCCTTTCAGGAATTGCTGGGTCTCGGCCTGCGCGACAGCTTCCGCCTCTTCGACCAGCCCGAAAAAAGCTTCTCGTGGTGGGATTACCGGATGCTCGGTTTCCAGAAGAACCAGGGCCTGCGCATCGACCACATCCTGCTCTCAGCGCCGCTCGCCGAGCGCTGCGTCGCGTCGCGCATCGACCGCGAGATGCGCAAACGCGAACGCCCGTCCGACCATGCACCCGTCATCGCCGAGATCATTGATCGCGAATGAACCGCTGAGCGGAGAAGATCGATAGGGCCCAGCTTCGCTGGGCGATGCAGCCGTCGCAACTCACCAATCGCGCGCTACGCCTTCGGGAAATCAGCCCCCCGAGCGACCGCTTCCCACTCGATAAAATCCTTGCGCAACTCGTCGAGCTTGGCCATCGCCAGATCATGCGCCGCGTTGCCGAGCAACAGATGGTGCGGCGGATTTCCCGATTCGACGGCCTTGATGATCGCCTGCACGGCGCGCACCGGGTCGCCCGGCTGCTTGCCCGAATACTCGCGCAATTGTTCCATCTTGAGCCCCGCGGTCGGCGCGTAATCAGCGAATTTCGTCGGTGTCTCGGCCGCCGAACGACCCGCCCAGTCGGTGCGAAAACCGCTCGGCTCGACGATCATGACTTTGATGCCAAGCGGCTCGACTTCCTGCCACAGCGCTTCGGACAGACCCTCGACGGCAAACTTCGTCGCATTGTAATAACCGAGCGCGGGGAACGAGCGCAGACCGGCGAGCGACGACAGATTGACGATGCAGCCGCTCTTCTGCTCGCGCATCTGCGGCAGAACGGCAGCCGTCATCCGGCCAAGGCCAAAAACATTGACGTCGAACATCCAGCGCACGCGCTCTTCGTCGCTCTCTTCGACCGAGCCGAAGTAGCCGAGGCCGGCGTTATTCACGAGGACGTCGATGCGCCCGAAATGCTGCTCTGCCGCTTTGACCGCTGCGTCGACCTCGCCTTGCACGGTGACATCGAGTTTGACGACCAGCGCCTTGCCGAGTGTAGACAGATCGCTAAGATCAGCCGGATTTCGCGCGGTGACCACCACACGATAGCCGCCCTCGAGCAGCTGTTTGGCCAGTTCGCGGCCAAAGCCGGTCGAGCAGCCGGTGATGAACCAGACGGGTTTTTCGCTACCGGCGGAATGGCTGCTTGTCATTTTTTCTCTCCATTGAGGTGTCGGACACAGGCCATTATCCGCTCTTTTTGATCCTGCGAGCCGCGCCGCCACTTGCCGGCGCAGTTGACTCGTGCAACGATGGGCGTTCGATCAGGTCAAGGAAATGCACATGAAACAATCGCCGGCGACCCTGCCTGCTTCGTCGCAACCG
>JBBRXI010000148.1:0-6264 GCA_038248575.1 Burkholderiales bacterium
CAGCGATCGTGCCGATCTTGGTGGCGCGGAAAACCTGGCGGATTTCGACCAGACCGGTGACGTCTTCGCGCTTTTCGGGCGACAGCATTCCGGAGAGCGCAGCGCGCACTTCGTCGACCGCGTCGTAAATGATGTTGTAGTAGCGAATATCGACGCCGACACTCTCGGCGGCCTTGCGCGCACCGGCGTCGGCACGGGTGTTGAAGCCGATGATGACGGCTTTCGAAGCCTGCGCGAGGTGCACGTCGGACTCGCTGATCGCGCCGACCGCGGCGTGGATGACATTGACCTTGACTTCGGCCGTCGACAGCTTCTGCAGCGACTGGACGAGCGCTTCCTGCGAACCTTGAACGTCGGCCTTGATAATCAGCGGCAGCAGCTTGACTTCGGCTTCGGTCATCTGGTCGAGAATCGTTTCCAGGTTGGCGGCCTGCTTGCTCGCGAGCTTGACGTCGCGGTACTTGCCTTGGCGGAAGAGCGCGATTTCGCGCGCCTTGCGCTCGTCGGCGAGGACGACGGCCTCGAGACCGGCGGCCGGAACGTCCGAAAGACCGAGAATTTCGACCGGAATCGACGGCCCGGCTTCCTTGATGCTCTTGCCGTTCTCGTCGAGCATCGCGCGGATGCGGCCGAACACCTGGCCGGCGAGGAGCACGTCGCCCTGGCGCAACGTACCCGACTGGACGAGCATTGTCGCCACCGGGCCGCGACCGCGGTCGAGCCGGGCTTCGATGATCAGGCCTTTGGCCGGTGCGTCGCGCGGCGCCGCCAGCTCGAGTACTTCGGCCTGCAGCAGAACGTTTTCAAGGAGCTCGTCGATTCCCGCGCCGGTCTTCGCCGAAACGAGGATGAAGGGGGCGTCGCCACCGTATTCCTCGGGGATGACCTGCTCGGCGACGAGTTCCTGCTTGACGCGGTCGGGAGCGGCGTCGGGCTTGTCGATCTTGTTCACCGCGACGATGATCGGCACACCGGCTGCTTTGGCGTGGTGGATCGCTTCGCGCGTCTGCGGCATGACCCCGTCGTCGGCAGCGACGACCAGAATAACCAGGTCGGTGGCCTTGGCGCCGCGTGCCCGCATGGCGGTAAACGCTTCGTGACCCGGGGTATCCAGGAAGGTGACCATACCGCGGGCGGTTTCAACGTGATAGGCGCCGATATGCTGCGTGATACCGCCAGCTTCACCCGAGGCAACCCGGGTGCGCCGAATGTAGTCGAGCAAAGACGTCTTGCCGTGGTCGACGTGGCCCATGACCGTGACAACCGGCGCGCGCGGCTCGCGCGGCGCGTCGTGATGAGCTGTTTCATCAATGAAGGCATCGGGGTCGTCGAGCTTGGCGGCAAACGCCTTGTGACCCATTTCTTCGACGATGATCATCGCCGTTTCCTGATCGATGACCTGGTTGATGGTCACCATCGAGCCCATTTTCATCAGCGTCTTGATCACTTCGGTGGCCTTGACCGACATCTTGTGGGCGAGATCGGAAACCGAAATCGTTTCCGGAACGTGCACGTCGTAGACGACGGCTTCGGTCGGCGCCTGGAAGGAATGGCTTTCCTCGGACTCGCCCCCGCGGCTGCCCCGCTTGGCGTGCTTGTTATCGCGCCAGCCAGTGCCGCCGGTGGCGCCGCGCGTTTTGAGGCCCGGACGCTTGTTGGCGCCCTCGTTCTTCCACTGGCCTTTTTTGTCGGCAGCTTTCTTGTCGGTTGTCCCTGGCTTGGCCGCCGGCTTGTGCAAGGTTTTGTCTTCGGCCGGACGCTCGGTCGCGGTCTGCGCGGCGAGCTGTTTGGCCGCTTCGGCGGCGCGCGCGGCAACGGCCTTCTCTTCGGCCTCGATCTTCAGGCGGGCGAGGTCGGCAACGCGCTGCTGCTTGCCGAGGTACTCGGCTTCCTGACGCGCCCGCAGTTCAGCGTTGCGCCGCTCTTCAGCCAAACGCAGGCGCTGCTGTTCTTCACCGATGATCGAAGCGCGCGTCACGACTTTCTTGATCCCGGCCTTGGCTTCGCCACTGGCCTTGTCGGCAGCGGCAACGGCGTCAGCCTTGGCCTCGACTTCGGCTTTGGCGTCCGCCTCAGCCTTGGCCTTGGCCTTCGAGGCGGTTTTCGCCTTCGATTCGATGATGATTTCGCCAGCCGGCGCGGCGACCGGCATAACCACCGCTGGCGCAGGCGCTTCAGCGACCGGTGCGACAACTGCGGCGGGCGCCTGGGCAGTCACTTCGACCGGCACGGCAGGCGCTTCAGCGGGCGCGACAGCGACGGGCGGTGCGGCCGCGGGTATCGCCGTTGCATCCGGCGCTATCGGCGCTTCGAGGCGCATTTCCGGAGCATCGCGTTTGACGAGAACCCGCTTTTTGCGCACCTCGACCTGGACCGTGCGCGTTTTGCCGTGCGAGTCCTGCGCCTTGATTTCACTGGTCTGCTTGCGCATCAGCGTGATCTTGGTCTTGGCATCGCCCTCGCCATGCGCGCGACGCAGATACTCAAGCAGCCGCGACTTGTCCTGCTCGGACAGAAACTCCTCGGCCTTGATCTTCGTTACACCGGCTTTTTGCAACTGCTCGAGCAGCGCACTCTCCGGCATTTTCAAATCGGTGGCGAATTGGGCAACGCTTGTTTGCGCCATGTGAAATCCTCTTTTCTGCTTACTCGAACCAATGCGCGCGCGGTGGTGATCAGTTGTTTGGCACGATCGGAATCGACTCCGGTCATCTCGGTCAGTTCGTCGATCGCCAGGTCAGCGAGGTCGTCGCGCGTCTTGATTCCCTGTGTTGCAAGCTTGCCGGCCAGTGCCTTGTCCATGCCCTCGAGGCCGAGCAGGTCTTCGGCAACGTCACCGATCTGCTCTTCGGTGACGATCGCTTCGGTGAGCAGGACGTTGCGCGCACGGTCGCGCAACTCCTGCACCGTCGTCTCGTCAAAGGCCTCGATCTCGTTCATTTCATGGAGCGGGACGTAGGCGACTTCCTCGAGCGTAGAGAAACCCTCGGCGATCAGGATATTGGCCACCTCTTCATCGACGTCGAGCTTTTCCATGAACAGCACGCGAATCGCCGCCGACTCGGCTTCGACCCGCGTTTGTGATTCTTCCTCGGTCATCAGATTGATCGACCAGCCGGTCATTTCGGACGCCAGGCGGACGTTCTGGCCGCCGCGGCCGATGGCGATGGCGAGGTTATCTTCGTCGACGACGACGTCCATGCTGTGCCGGTCTTCATCGACGACGACCGAAATGACCTCGGCTGGCGCCAGCGCGCCGACGACAAACTGCGCCGGATCGGCCGACCAGAGAACGATATCGACGCGCTCGCCAGCCAGTTCGTTGGTCACCGCGGTGACGCGCATGCCACGCATGCCGACGCAGGTGCCGATCGGATCGACGCGCTGGTCGTTCGACTTCACCGCAATCTTGGCGCGGATTCCGGCGTCGCGGGCGGCCGCCTTGATTTCGAGCAGGCCGTCGTCGACTTCGGGCACTTCCATTTCGAAGAGCTTGATGATGAACTCGGGCGCCGTGCGCGAGAGAATCAGTTGCGGGCCGCGCGCCGCGCGGTCGATGCGGGCGAGATAGGCCTTGACACGGTCACCAACGCGCAGGTTTTCGCGCGGGATCATCTGGTCGCGTGGCAGCACGGCTTCGATCTTGCCGGCTTCGATGATCGCGTTGCCGCGTTCCATGCGCTTGATCGTGCCGGTAACGAGGTGCTCCTTGCGTTCGAGGAAGTCGTTGAGAATCTGGTCGCGTTCGGCATCGCGGATTTTCTGGAGAATCACCTGCTTGGCGGCCTGCGCGCCGATGCGTCCGAAATCGATGGCCGGCAGGGACTCCTCGAGATAATCGCCGAGTTCGACTTCGGGGTCCTGCTTCTGCGCTTCGGACATCGGGATATGCTGCGCCTCATGCACGAAATCCTCGTCGGCGACGATTTCCCAGCGGCGAAAGGTCTCGAAGTCGCCCGTATCGCGATCGACGACGACACGAACGTCGGCCTCGTCATGGACACGCTTCTTGGTCGCCGACGCGAGCGCCAGTTCCAACGCGCCAAAGACGATGTCCTTGGTGACGTTTTTCTCGCGCGCCAGCACATCGACCAGCAACAATATTTCGCGGCTCATATTCTCACTACCCCCTAATCCAGCTATCCGGCCTGATCACTTCTTGTCGAACTTGGGAACCAGCCGCGCTTTGTCAATATTACTCAGCGCCAGCTCCACCTCGCCCGTATCGATCACCAGGCCTACCTTGCCGTCCTGCACACGCTGCAAAACGCCGTTGAAATTGCGCCGACCGCCGACCGGCAGCCGCAGCCGCACGTTAATCTCCGAACCGACAAAACGCTCAAAGTCGACCGGCTTTTTGAGCACCCGGTCAAGCCCGGGCGACGACACTTCGAGCCGGTCGTAATCGACCGCCTCGACGGCGAGTACGCGCGCGAGCTGGTTGCTGACCAGCGCGCAGTCTTCGACGTCGATCCCGCCTGTCTTGGTGAGCTGGTCGATGAAAAGACGCAGCACGCGGCCACGCGGACTCTGTTCGAGGTCCACGAGCTCGTAACCGAGACCGGTCACCGTTTTGTCGATCAGTTCGTGTAAATGCATATCTACAAATAAAAAATGGGCGAAACGCCCATCCCGAAAAAATGCCCCCTTATCGAACGACGAAGGGGCGAACGGAAAACCGCTGGATTATAACGAAATTTCGCCCCGACGACAATCGGCAGCCGACATTTGCCGCTCTCTCAGCGCTCTCGCGGCTTGCGCAAGGGGCGGCCCGGCGCCGGATCATCCATGCCAAAATCGGTCAGCAACTGGTGCACTTCGCTCTCGCCGAGTTCGAGAACATGCCCACGTTTGAGGTTGGGCGGCAGAATGAACGGACCGTAGCGCACGCGCATCAGCCGGCTGACCACCACGCCGACTGCTTCGAACATGCGCCGCACCTCGCGATTGCGGCCCTCGGAGAGCGATACCCGGTACCAATGGTTGGCGCCCTCGCCGCCGGCTTCCTGGAAGGTCGCGAACTTCGCTGTACCGTCGTCGAGCTCGATGCCGTCGAGTAAGCGTTGGCGAGCGTCATCGGGCAGCACGCCGAGGATGCGCACGGCGTACTCGCGAACGAGTTCGTAGCGCGGATGCATCAGCCGGTTGGCCAGTTCGCCGGAGGTGGTAAACAGCAGCAGGCCGCTGGTATTGAAATCGAGCCGGCCAACGGCGACCCAGCGGCCGCCGGACATCCTGGGCAGAGAGGTGAAGACGTTCGGGCGGTGATCGGGGTCGTCGCGCGAAACGATCTCGCCCTCGGGCTTGTGATAGATGATGACGCGCGGCAGGCGATTGGAGAATTTGAGGTGAACGAGTTTGCCCTTCACCTTGATGCGGTCGCCCGGGCTCGCCGACTGGCCGACCGTCGCTGTCTCGCCGTTCACATTGACGTGTCCGCCGGCAATCATCTCTTCCATTTCGCGCCGCGAGCCGATGCCGGTTTGCGCCAGCAGCTTGTGCAGACGCTCCGGTTTACCCGGCACTTCGTGGTGCCGGGCGCGCTTCGGGCGCTCCTGCGGCTGCGCACGCGGCGCGCGCCGCGGTTTGGGCGCCAGCGCTGCCTCTTCGTGGCCGACCGCTGCCGGTTGTTCGGGCGTCGTGCCGGACCCGGCGCGTGGCCGGCGGGGAACAGGGCCAGTCGGCGGGCGAAATGGGGTCTTACGGGTTTTGTTGGGCATCGGCCAGTTCCAGCGTTTGATTCATCATCTCGAGCGGTGGCAACTCGGTCACACTGCGCAATCCGAGGTCGTCGAGGAATTTCTTGGTCGTTGCCAGCAGCGCCGGACGGCCCGGCGTGTCGCGATGGCCGACGACGTCGATCCAGCCGCGCTCTTCGAGGACGCGAATGATCTGCGTGGCGACGGTTACGCCGCGTATATCCTCGATGTCGCCGCGCGTCACCGGTTGCCGGTAAGCAATGATGGCCAGCGTTTCAAGCACCGCACGCGAGTACTTGGGCGGCTTTTCGGGGCTCAGTCGTTCAAGGTAGGGCAAGTACTCGGCACGCGTGCGAAAGCGCCAGCCGCTCGCCAGCTGCACGAGTTCGAGCGGCCGTTCGCTCCATTCGCCACGCAATTCGTCGAGCAACACACGCAGAACGTCGCTGCCGATTTCGTCGGCGAACACTTTACGCAATTCGAGCAATGAAACCGGCTGCTGGGCGCTGAGCAGAACCGCCTCGATTACGCGCTTTAACTCGCCCGGATTATCCGGCGGCGTGGG
>JBBRXI010000149.1:0-6251 GCA_038248575.1 Burkholderiales bacterium
GGCACGCCGCTCGTAATTCGTCCACAGCGGCGCGTATTCGGCGAGCAGCCGTGCGTCGCGCGTCGCGCCTTCACTGCCGCCCGCCCTGAGTTTATCGAGGCGCATGACGATCGCCTTGAGATAACGCGGAACGTGCTGCAGGCGTTCGAACGGCGTATCGGCGATGAAGCGCTTGCCGATCAGCCGGGCGAGCTGCTTTTCGATATCGGCGAGCGCCACCGCATGCGCCCGGAACGCCGGCAGCTTTTTTTGCAGCGCCTGCCAGTCGGCGAGGATCTGCGCGACGAGCCGGCAGATTTCCTGGGCGAGCAGGCCAAGCCGCGTTTTCGCCTCGGCGCAGCGCGCCTTGAAGCGCGCCGCGTCGGTCGGCCAGGGTTCGACGAGACAGGCGCGGGCAAAGCTGAGGTCAATGAGTTGCCGGCGCAGATCGTCGCGCGAGCCGAGCGGCATGAAGGCCATCGCCATTTGCGTCAAGCCCGGCAGGTTTTTTTCGAAGTACTTGATCTGCTCGCGAAACTGCAGCATGTAAAGACGCAAGAGCCCCTTGGCGTGCGCCTCACTCGCTTCTTGCTGCGTATCGAAAACGCACAGCGAGACGCTCTCGCCGTCGTCGGCAAGCCCGGGATAACCGAGCACGCGCTGACCCGGCGCGACCTCGACTTCCATGAGTTCGGGCAACTCGCCGAAACTCCAGTCGGTCATTCCCGAATACTCCGACGGCGTCTCGTGCAGCTCGCTAAATTCCTGCTTGGCCTGGCCTCCCCATGCGCCGCGCAGTTCGACGAGGTTGCGGCTCATATCCAGTTGCCGCTCGCTCTCGTCGATAAGCTTGAAGTTCAAATGCAGATGCGCGGGCAGCGCGTCGGGGCGAAAAGCGTCCGGCGTGATCTCCCAGCCGCGCGCGTTGAGACCGCGAGAACTCAAGATGAAGCCGATCAACGCAGCGATCAGCGGCTTGTCCGAGGGCGGAACGGAGGCCACGAAGGCGACGAATTCGGCGGCAAAGTCGGGCACCGGAACGAGTTTGGAGCGGATTTTCTGCGGCAGCGTTTTGACCAGCTGGACGACTTTTTCCTTGAGCAGGCCGGGCACCAGCCACTCGCAGCGCGCTGCCGGAATCTGGTTGAGCTGCGCCAGCGGGACGGTAATCGTCACGCCGTCCTTCGGCGAACCCGGCTCGAAGTGGTAAGCGAGCACAAACTCGACGCCGCCGAGCCGGATCTGGTGCGGAAAGGCGTCGGTTGTCACGCCGGCCGCTTCGTGACGCATCAGGTCTTCGCGCTTCAGATAAAGGAGCTTGGGATTCTCGCGCTCGGCCTCGCGCCGCCAGTGGTCGAAAGCGGCGCCGTTGTGCATGCCTTCGGGAACGAGCTGGTCGTAGAAGGCGTAGATCAACTCGTCGTCGACGAGAACGTCGGGGCGCCGTGACTTGTGTTCGAGCGTCTCGATGTCGAGCATCAGCTGGTGGTTGTGCGTGTAGAAGACCCAGCGCCTGGCGAACTCTTCGCTGATCTCGCCGCCGACAAGGCCCTGGCGAATGAAGATCTCACGCGACTCCTGCGGGCTCATCGGCCCGTAATGCACGCGTTTTTTCGGATTGACGACGATGCCGTAGAGCGTCGTGCGCTCGAAGGCGACGACCTGCATCGCCTTTTTTTCCCAGTGCGGGTCAAACCAGCTGCGCTTGATGAGGTGAGCGCCCACTTGCTCGAGCCACTCGGGCTCGATGCGCGCGACGCAGCGCGCGAAGAGCTTGCTCGTCTCGGTGATCTCGGCCGCGGCGATCCACTTGCCGGCTTTCTTGTTGAGCGCCGATCCCGGATGGATCAAAAACTTCATCCCGCGCGCGCCGAGGTAGTGCCCCGAGTCCTCGGACTTGCAGCCGATGTTGCCCAAAAGGCCGGCGAGCAGTGCGCGGTGGATCGCCGCGTAGGTCGCCGGGATCTGGTTCGCTTTCCACGTGTGCTCGGCGGTCAGCGCCACGAGCTGGCTGTGGATGTCGTGCCATTCGCGCATGCGCAGCGCCGAGAGGAAATTTTCGTGGCACTCGGCGACGAGTTTCCTCTGCGATTTCTTGTGCGCGAGTTGCTCCTCGTACCAGTTCCACAGTTTCAACCAGGAGAGGAATTCCGACTTCTCGTCGGCGAATTTTCGGTGCGCCGCGTCGGCCGTTCCCTGCTTTTCCTGCGGCCGATCGCGCGGGTCCTGGACGGTCAGCGCCGCGGCGATCACCAGCACTTCGCGCAGGCAACCCTCGTCGCGCGCGGCGACGATCATGCGCGCGACGCGCGGGTCGAGCGGCATGCTCGCGAGTTCCTGACCAATCGGCGTCAGGGCGTGGTCTTCGCTGACCGCGCCGAGTTCGAGCAGGAGCTGATAGCCGTCGCTGATCGCTTTTGGCGGCGGCGCCTCGATGAAGGGAAAATCCTCGACGTCGCCGATACGCAGCGCCTTCATGCGCAGGATGACGCCGGCCAGCGACGAACGTAGGATTTCCGGGTCCGAATACGGCGGCCGCTGCGCGTAATCCTCTTCGCCATAAAGGCGGATGCAGACGCCGGCGGCGACGCGGCCGCAGCGGCCGGCGCGCTGGTTGGCCGAGGCCTGCGCGATCTTCTCGATCTGCAACTGCTCGACCTTGTTGCGGTACGAATAGCGCTTGACGCGCGCCAGTCCCGTATCGACGACGTAGCGGATTCCGGGAACGGTCAGCGAAGTCTCGGCAACGTTGGTCGCGAGGACGATGCGCCGGCCGTTGTGCGGGCGGAAAATGCGCGATTGCTCGTCGGCCGAGAGGCGCGCGAAGAGCGGCAGGATTTCGGGATGCACGGCCGAGCGGGCGAAGGCGTGCTTGCGCAGGGCCTCGGCCGCGTCGCGGATCTCGCGCTCGCCGGGCAGGAAGACGAGCACGTCGCCGCCGCCACTCGCGGCGCCTTCGCGGTGCAACTCGTCGCAGGCGTCGACGATCGCGTCGTACAGATCGCGCTCGTCGTCGTTCTCGGCTTCTTCATTCTGTACCGGGCGGTAGCGCACGTCGACGGGGAACATCCGGCCAGAGACTTCGATCACCGGCGCGTTGTTGAAATGCCTCGAGAAACGCTCGGCGTCGATGGTCGCCGAGGTGATGATCAGCTTAAGGTCGGGGCGCGCGTTTTTCTCGCCCTGCAAGAGCTGCTTGAGATAACCGAGCAGAAAGTCGATATTGAGGCTGCGTTCGTGCGCCTCGTCGAGGATCAGCGTGTCGTACGCGGCAAGCTGTGGGTCGCCCTGCGTCTCGGCGAGCAGGATGCCGTCGGTCATCAACTTGACGTACGAATCCTTCGACGTGCGGTCGGTAAAGCGGATTTTATAGCCGACGTGCGCGCCCAGTTCGCTCTTGAGCTCCTGCGCAATGCGCGCCGCGGTGGCGCGGGCGGCAATCCGCCGCGGCTGCGTGTGGCCGATCAGGCCGCGCGTGCCGCGCCCGAGTTCGAGGCAGATCTTCGGAATCTGCGTCGTCTTGCCCGAACCGGTTTCACCGCAGACGATTACCACCTGGTGCTTTTCGATCAGCGCGGCGATTTCGTCGCGCCGCTGGTTGATCGGCAGCTCGTCGGGAAATTCGGGGCTCGGCAAGCGTGCGCGACGACCGGCGACGGCGGCGCGCGAGCGCGCCAGCAGCGCATCGTAATCGGCCTGTAGCGCGTTGCGCCGGTCGCCGAAGAGGTGGCGCAGGTCGCGCGCCAGCGAGCGCAAACGGCGCTGGTCGGCAGCAAGGCAATCGTCGAACTCGGATTTACGCGTCAAGGGATGGGCAGCACGAGAAGCCGGCGACTTAAGGCGCTGCGGCGGGTTAATCGAGGGACGATTTTACCAGCTTGGCGAAATGGCCATGGGTTGAGCGGATTGCGGGGCTTGAAAGCCGACGTCCACCGCAGAGGCGCAGAGGCGCAGAGGCGCAGAGGACTCGCAGAGAAAGCCGGAAGCCGGAAGCCGGGATAAGTTCATTGAGCGAAATTCCTTCCTCTGCGTAATCTCTGCGCCTCTGTGGTGGATTTTGTTCGCGGTTAGCATTCCCATCAGCGTGTAATCGGCCGTTCTCGGCAGGCAGCGAGCGGGTAAAATACGGATCTTCTGAAAGCGAGGACAGCCCCGTGAGCAACGCCCCGAACGAGCCCGTCGCAGCGACCAATTTCATTCGCAACCTGATCGACGCCGATCTTGCCGCCGGCAAGTACGCGCAACGCCGCTGGTGCGGCCGGCCGGGCGTGGCGAGCACGCAACTCGCCGGCGCGCTCGATCCGGCGAAGATCCGCACACGTTTTCCGCCCGAGCCGAACGGCTATTTGCATTACGGCCACGCCAAGTCGATCTGCCTCAATTTCGGCCTGGCGCGCGACTACGGCGGCCGTTGCCACCTGCGCTTTGACGACACGAATCCGGAAAAGGAAGAACAGGAATACGTCGATTCGATCATCGACGCCGTGCGCTGGCTGGGCTTTGCCTGGGAGAGCGAGGGCGAGAGTAATCTGTATTTCGCGTCCGACTACTTCGACGCGATGTTCGCTTGCGCCGAAACCCTGATCGAAGCGGGACACGCTTACGTCGACAGCCAGAGCGCCGACGCCATGCGCGCGCATCGCGGAACGCTGAAGCAAGCCGGCAAGAATTCGCCTTTCCGCGCGCGCAGCAGCGCCGAGAACCTCGACCTGTTCCGGCGCATGCGCGCCGGCGAGTTTGCCGACGGCACGCACATCCTGCGCGCCAAGATCGACATGGCCTCGCCGAACATCAATCTGCGCGACCCGGCGATCTACCGCATCCGCCACGCGACGCACCACAACACCGGCGACACCTGGTGCATTTACCCGATGTACACCTTCGCCCACCCGATCGAGGACGCGCTCGAGAACGTCACGCATTCGATTTGCACGCTCGAATTCGAGGATCAGCGGCCGTTCTACGACTGGCTGCTGGCGCGCCTCGCCGAAGGCGGCCTGTTCCAGCGTCCGCTGCCGCAGCAGATCGAGTTCTCGCGCCTCAACCTCTCTTACGTCGTTCTCTCCAAGCGCAAGCTGATCCAGCTTGTCGACGAGAAGCACGTCGCTGGCTGGGACGACCCGCGTCTGCCGACGCTCGCGGGCGCGCGCCGGCGCGGCTACGCGCCCGAAGGTTTCTGCCTTTTCGCCGAGCGCATCGGCGTCTCCAAGTCGGATTCGTTGATCGACTACGCGCTGCTCGAAGAGGCGATGCGCGAAGTCTTGAACGAATCGGCGCCGCGCCGCATCGCTGTCCTCGATCCCCTGAAACTGATCATCGACAACTACCCGGCCGGGCAAAGCGAAACGTGTTTCGCGCCCAACCACCCGCTCAAGCCCGAACTTGGCAAGCGCGCGATGCCGTTTGGCGGCGAACTTTGGATCGAGCGCGAAGACTTCATGGAAGTCCCGAGCAAGGGTTATCGCCGGCTTTTCCCGGGCAATATGGTGCGCCTGCGCTATGGTTTCGTCGTCAAATGTACCGGCTGCGACAAGGACGGCGACGGCAATGTCGTCGCCGTCCATTGCGACTACCTGCCCGACTCGAAGAGCGGCAGCGCCGGCGCCGACAACTACAAGGTCAAGGGCAATCTGCACTGGGTATCGGTCGCCGCCGGCTACGCCAGCGAAGTCCGGCTCTACGACCGCCTGTTCGCCTACCCGGCCCCTGGTAGCTGGCGCGAAGACGCGCCGGGGACGGCGGGCTCGCCGGCGCGCGACGGCGAAGTCAACGAACGCAACTTCATAGACGACCTCAACCCGGACAGTGTCAAGGTGATCACCGCCTGGCTCGAACCAGCGCTGCGCCAGGCTAGCCCGGAAGAGCGCTTCCAGTTCGAGCGCCACGGCTACTTCGTCGCCGACCGCATCGATTCAAAGCACGGCGCTCCGGTGTTCAACCGCACGGTGACGCTCAAGGACTCTTCGGAGAAAAGGACATGAACTTCACTGAATCGCTCAGCGCCGCGTGGGAAAAGAACAACTCGCTGCTTTGTGTCGGCCTCGACCCCGACCCGGCGAAGTTTCCGGCGCATCTTAAGGGCCGGCCCGATGCCACCTTCGAGTTTTGCCAAACAATCGCCGACGCAACGGCCGACCTCGTTTGCTGCTTCAAGCCACAGATCGCCTACTTCGCCGCGCAGCGCGCCGAAGACCAGCTCGAGGCGCTGATCGCGCACATCCACGCAACACATCCGGGCATCCCGGTCATTCTCGACGCCAAGCGCGGCGACA
>JBBRXI010000150.1:0-6216 GCA_038248575.1 Burkholderiales bacterium
CATGAATAAAGCCGGCGCGCCGACCTGAACGGCCGCTGCCATGAACCGCTGCGATCTGACCATCGCCGCCAACGACCCCTGCTGAACCAGCCGCTGCGCCGACACCTTGCTATCGCCACCCCGCTAGTGCGTGCGCTCCTCGGGCATCGCGTCGATGACAAAGCGCACGAGTTCGGCGACCGAGCCGGCCTCCAGTTTTTGCATGATCAGTTGGCGGTAGGTTTCTGCGGTGCGCACGCCGATACCCAATTCGTCGGCGATTACCTTGGTCAGCTTACCCTCGAAGATGCCTTGCAGAACTTCCTTTTCGCGCGGCGTCAGTTGGGCGATGCGGTCACCGATGCGGCGATTCCGGGCGAGCAGTCCGGCGCGTTGGTGGTCGATGCGCAAACCGTCCTGGATGCGCTCGACGAGCTGTTGCGAGGAAAACGGTTTCTGAAAAAAGTCGAGTGCGCCGCCGCGCATCGCGCGCACGACCAACGGCACCTCGGCGTACGCCGAGATAAAGATGATCGGCAGCTTGACGCCGCGCTGGTGCAGTTCGTCCTGAAGTTCGAGACCGCTGATCCCGGGCATGCGCAGGTCGCTGACGATACAACCCTCGAGGCCTTGCAGGTCGTGCTCGAGAAATTTTGTTGCGCTGGCGAAGACGACGTAAGGCAAATTAACCGATTGGGCCAGGTCAACGAGCAAAAGCGTCACAATCGGATCGTCGTCGATCAGATAGACGGTAGGAACGGTTTGCGCGGCCTTTTTTGTGATCATTTTGAGGCAGCAAAACAAGACGCGAGGATATTACCGCAAATCCCCGCCGGTTGCCTAGGCAACGCTTTGTCGGCCGCGTCCCGCGTTTCAGGCAAGCCCGGCGGACGACCGCGAGATGGGCAGGCTCATCGTCAGCCGTCACGACGCCTCGTCCTCGCCCCGGCGAGGCGCGCCGATCAAGCCGTATCAGGCGCCGATGACCGGCGCCGCGCGCAGCGCGACGAGCGCGCGTTCGAAGTCGTAGGCTTCAATCGACGCCAGCAGCGGGCCGGCGGCTGGGCCGAGGGCGGCCTGCAACGCCGGCCTCTGCTCGATCGCCAGTGCGCGCGCGGCCGGCACACCGGCTTTCAGCAAGGCCTCTAGCTGCGCCACGAGTTGCCTGCCGGGAACCGGGCCGATGGCCGGAAGCGGCGCACTGTCCTCACGGTTTAGCGTGTTTTTCAGTCCGGCGATCAGTTGTCCCAGGCCGTCAGCGAGGCGCGCGTAGTCGCTCGCGATGTTTTGCCGCGTGGCACCCTCGTGCAGCCTGCCCAACAAAACCGCCGCCGCAGCGCTGACGTCGTTCGCGCCGATCAGCCCGGCGGTTCCCTTGAGCGAATGGATTAATTGCTCGAAGACCAGCATTTCGCCTGCGGCGAGCGCCGCTGCGCTTTTTTCGACGTCGAGTTCGTGGCCACGGACGAAAAGCGTCAGGATCTGCTCGTATTTGGCTTCGTTACCGCGCACGCGCGCCAAGCCGCTTTCGATATCGAGACCGGGGACCGCGCTCAGCGCGTCGCGCAGAGCGCCAGACGGAAGCCGCGCCTGCTCAGGCGTCGCTGGCTCGCTGGCGCACTGGCACAACGGCGCTGGCTGCGACTCCTCGCGGTTGCGTGCCAGCCACTTGCCAAGCGTCGAATAGAGCGTATCGGAGACCACCGGTTTGGCGATGAAATCGTTCATTCCGGCGTCGCTACAGGTGGTGCGGTTTTCGTCGAAGACGTTCGCCGTCATGGCGATGATCGGCGTTGCCGAGTGTCCCGGCAGGCCGCGGATTAAGCGCGTTGCCTCAAGCCCGTCCATTTCCGGCATCTGGATGTCCATCAGGATGATTTCGTAGGCGTTCAGGCGCGCCTGATTCACGGCTTCCCGCCCGTTGTGTGCCGTATCGACGACGAACCCGACGCGCTCAAGGAGCAGCTGGGCGACATCGCGGTTGATATCGACGTCGTCGGCGACCAGGACCTTGGCGCCTGAATAGTCGTGACGAGTCGCCTCTTGCAGGCAGGAGGACGACGGACGGTGTGGATGATCGCTCATGGCAGGTGGCTCGGAAGTGGCGTTGTCATAGATGGTGTTCGCGCTGTCGGGCAATTCAGTCGTCTATCCCGTAGTGCAGGGCAATCGCTTCAAACTCGTCGCATGCGGCGAGGAAACAGTCGGTGATGTCGGGGTCGAACTGACGCCCGCGCTCGCTGCCAATGATCCGGCGGACTTCGGCAAAAGGGATCGCCGCCTTATATACCCGTTTCGAGATGAGCGCGTCGAACACGTCGGCGAGCGCCATGAGTCGCGCCGAAAGCGGAATCGCGTCACCGCACAGCCCGTCCGGATAGCCGGCCCCGTCCCAGCGCTCGTGGTGCCAGCGGGCGATTTCCTTGGCCTGTGTCAGAAATTCCATCGATGCGCCCTGGTCGCGTTCGGCGAACGCGATGGCGTCGCTGCCGAGCACCGTATGCGTCTTCATGATCGTCCACTCTTCTGCCGAGAGCTTGCCCGGCTTGAGCAGGATGCGATCGGGGATGCCGACCTTGCCGATGTCGTGCAGCGGCGCCGAGCAGGCCAGCGTTTCGATGTATTTCTGGTCGAGCGTCGCCGCAAAACGCGGATGATTGGCGAGGCGCGTCGCGAGCACGGTGATATAGCCCTGCGTACGCTGGATATGCTGACCGGTTTCGCAGTCGCGCGTTTCGGCAAGGTGCGCCAGCGCCCGCATGCTGACCGCCTGAATCAGTTCGTTCTCGCGCATGCGGCGGGCGACTTCCGCTTCGAGCGCCAGATTCTGGTCGACCAGCCAGTTGCGGGCACGGCGAACAAGCAGCTGGTTGCGAACGCGGGCGAGGACGACCGACGGCTTGATCGGCTTGATGATGTAATCGGCGATGCCGCCGTCAAAAGCCCGCTCCTCGTCTTCTGTCGTATCGCGCGCAGTGAGGAAAATGACCGGAATTTCGGCGGTGGCGGCCTGGCTACTCAGCTGCTTAAAAACCTCGTGGCCGTTCATTTCGGGCATCGTGATATCGAGCAGGATCAGCGCCGGTTTGGGCTGCTGCTCGGCCAGATGCAGCGCCGTGCGGCCGCAGTTGGCGACCTTGACGCGATAGCCGGCGTCCTCGAGAAGTTCGCTCAGAACGAGGAGGTTCTCGGGCGAGTCATCGACAACCATGACCACCTCGTTGTCGGTGGCGCGACGCCGCCGGGGTACGGCAGCGCCCGTTGTCGCTGCCGTACCCCGGCCGGGGCTACTGGTCGTGGCCCCGGCCATCTGCGCTTGCGCCGAATCCGTATCCCGCTCGAGCGCGAGTGGAGAACGGAGCATCAGGAAGCGCTCCGACGCGTAGTCATTTTTCCGACACGATAAAGGGTTTGCGATGTCCATATTCAGGTAGCGGTGACCGGGAGCGCTTCGGGATTAATCCCATCGCTTCCAGTCAGCAGCGCGATCTCCTCGATTGAGAGCACCTTGTTGATGTTCAGGATGATGACGAACTTGCCGGCGACCTTGCCCATCCCGAAAATGAAATCGGCGCGGATGCGGGCGCCAAAGGTCGGCGGCGGCTCGATTTCGCTGTCGGCAATATCGAGCACCTCGGACACCGCGTCGACCATGATGCCGATATCGTGGCGGCTGACCTCGCCGCCGAGCTCGTCGGAAACTTCGACGATGACGATGCAGGTGCGTCGCGACACCTCGGTCGCCTTGCCGCCAAAGCGCGCCGCCAGGTCGATCACCGGAACGACGCTGCCGCGCAGGTTGATCACCCCGCGAATGAAGGCCGGCATCATCGGGATCTCGGTCAGGTTGCCAAACTCGATGATCTCCTTGACGTTGAGAATGCCGACGGCGAACATCTCGCCGCCGAGCAGAAAGGTCAGGTACTGCGAGGGCGATTCGTCGACGCGGACGGCGAGCGCCGCTCCCCCGGCTTTGATCAGTTGTCCCATGGCCATGGCTCTCTAGTAGCGCTCGAAGTCGTTCTCGTTGACCGAAACGGCCGCCGGGCGCGTCGCCGCACGCAGCTTGCCGCCGGACGCCGGACGAGCCGCCACGTTGGCGCCGCCAGCGCCGCCGCGCGCGCCGCCGCGCCCGCCTTCGTCGAGCCGGAAGAAGGTCATCGTCTGCTGCAACTGCTCGGCTTGCGAGCCGAGTTCCTCGGCGGTCGCGGCAAGTTCCTCGGACGCCGACGCGTTCTGCTGCGTCGCCTGGTTGAGCTGGCCCATCGCGCCGTTGATCTGACCGACGCCTGAGGTTTGCTCCTGGCTGGCCGAAGCAATCTCCTGCACCAGATCAGACGTCTTCCTGATCGTCGGCACCATTTCGGTGAGCAGCAACCCGGCCCGTTCGGCCTGCTTGACCGACGAACTGGCGAGGTTGCCGATCTCCTGCGCGGCGATCTGCGAGCGCTCGGCAAGCTTCCTCACCTCGGCGGCAACCACCGCAAAACCCTTGCCATGATCACCGGCACGCGCCGCTTCGATGGCGGCGTTCAAGGCCAGCAGATTGGTCTGGTAGGCGATGTCGTCGATGATGCCGATCTTGCTGGCGATGCTCTTCATGTCCTCGACCGTCTTGCTCACCGCCTCGCCGCCTTCGGCCGCTTCCTTCGCCGCCTTGCTCGCCATGCCGTCGGTGACCTTGGCGTTCTCGGTGTTCTGCACGATCGACGCCGACATCTCTTCCATCGACGAGGTCGTTTCCTCGACGGAGGCCGCCTGTTCGGACGACGACTGCGACAACGACTGCGCCGTCGCCGAGACCTGACCCGCCGCGTTGGTCAGATTGTCGGCCGCGCTGCGCACCTCGCCGATGATCTGCGTCAGCTTGTCGATCATGTTCTGCATGGCGGCCATCAGCAGCCCGGTTTCGTCGCGGCTGTCGTTTACCAGTTTCACCGTCAGGTCACCCTCGGCGATCCGCGTCGCCGCCTCCAGCGCCTGGTTCAGCGGCCGCGTGATCGAACGCGTGATCCACCAGGCAAAGCCCAGCGAAATCAGGATCGCCGCGAGCGATATCGCAAGAATCAGGTTTTTGGCCGTCGCCGCCGTCACTTCGGCGACCTTGCCGGCGTCGTTCATCAGAGCGGACTGGAAATGAATCAGGTCGTCCACCGCCTTGAGGTAGTCGCCCTGGCTTTTGCGCACCTTGCCGGTCAGTGCCTCGATGGCTTCGTCCCGCCTGCCCGCCTTGAAGGACTCGAGGACAAGGTCCTGGTCGGCGACCGAAAGCCGGCGCGCCTCGGTGACCTTGGCGAACTGCTTCTTGCCGTCTTCGGAGGTGATCGACTTTTCGAGCTGGGCGAATTTCTCGCCGGTCAGCTTGCGCGCCTCGTAGAGACGGGCAATTTCCTTGCTGGCTTCGTCGGCGGTCTTGACGAGCATCGCGTTGCGTATGGCGCGCGCCGTGATGTTGATCTGGTCGACGGCCTCGTTGGCGATCACCGTCTTCGGAAAGCGGTCTTTGACCATCAAGTCGATTTCGGAATTGAGATCGGCGAGCCGGGTATAGCCGATGGCGCTGCTGATGATCAGCAGCAGGATGACGACGCCGAAGCCAAGACCGAGGCGAGTAGCGATTTTAAGATTCTTGAACATGACTTCCCCTCTTTGGTTGAATTGCAAACCCCGCTTGCCGGCTACCCGCAAGCTCCCTATTACGCTGTTGCCGCTGTCGCCGCTGTCGCCGCTAGCGCGTGCAGCTCGGTAGCGACCGCTTCAGTTCCGGTCAGCCGGGCGATTTCCTCGATCGACAGCACCTTGTTGATGTTGAGGATGATGACGAACTTGCCGGCGACCTTGCCCATGCCGAAGATGAAGTCGGCGCGGATGCGGGCGCCGAAACTCGGCGGCGGTTCGATCTCGCTGTCGGCAATGTCGAGCACTTCCGAGACCGCGTCGACCATGATGCCGATGTCGTGGCGGCTGACCTGACCAGCGTCCTCCTCGGCGACCTCGACAATCACGATGCAGGTACGCCGCGAGACTTCGGTCGATTGGCCGCCAAAGCGCGCCGCCAGATCGATTACCGGAACGACGCTGCCGCGCAGGTTGATCACCCCGCGAATGAAGGCCGGCATCATCGGAATCTCGGTCAGGTTGCCGAACTCGATGATTTCCTTGACGTTGAGAATCCCGACAGCGAACATCTCGCCGCCGAGCACGAAGGTCAGGTACTGGGAAGGCGCTGCGTCGACC
>JBBRXI010000151.1:0-6166 GCA_038248575.1 Burkholderiales bacterium
AAAATCGGCAAAGATGTCGCCGTAATAGGCGAGTACCGGGGAATGCGGCCGATGCTTGCGGGCATAGTCACGTGCCATCCCCCGGAAGAAATCGTCGCCCACCAACTGCCGCGTGACCGGATAGGTATCGGCCAGTGCGTCGATGAGGGAGATGATCACGTTGTTTCGATACACCGCAAAGCGCTGCGCCGGATCGGAACCGTTCCATGTGGTCAGCCCCGTTGGGCATGTCGGCTGATCAGCCAGCAGAGCCGCTGCGAATTTGGCCAGCAACTTCATGCGTACAGCGGTTCGGTGTCGATGTCTGCGACGAGTGCCTCCATCATTGCTTCAGCGCGGAGGGCTTCGGTCATCAGAACACGAAATGCGGGAATGTCGTTGTCCCGTTCGAGCAAGGTGGCCACGGGACCGGTCAGCCCCAGGGCATTGGCATACAGATCCCAGACCTCGCTGGCTACAGGCGAGCCATGGCTGTCGATCAGCAATCGATCGCCTGCAGCATCGACGTCGGTGGAAAATCCCGCCAGATGGATTTCACCAACACAGGGAATCGGTAGGGCCCGAAGGTAAGCGGCGGGGTCGCATCCGTGATTAACGCACGAAACATAAATGTTGTTAACGTCCAGCAAGAGACCGCATCCGGTGCGGCGGACAACTTCGCCTATGAACTCCGTTTCGGCAAAAGTCGATGCCGCGAATTCGACGTAGGTTGCCGGGTTCTCCAACAGCATACGACGCTTGAGGCGCGACTGCACCTGATCGATGTGGTTGCACACGCGCCGAAGCGTGTTGCGGGTATAGGGTGCCGGCAAGAGGTCATTCAGAAACACATCGCCATGACTCGACCAGGCTAGATGCTCGGAAAACGATTCCGGCTGATAGCGGTTCAACAGAACGGCGAGCCGGTCCAGATGATCCTCGCTCAACGGGCCTTCGCCACCGATTGAAAGTCCGACGCCGTGAATTGAAAGTGCATAGCGTTCACGGATTTGGCCGAGATAGTGATGAAACGGGCCACCGTCGACCATGTAGTTTTCCGCATGGATCTCGAAAAACCCGAGGCCGGGATTCGTGGCCAGAATTTCCTTGAAATGCTCGGGCTTGAGACCGATGCCGGCGCGGGACGGCAACGATGACGTCGCCAACGTAGCGCCGCCCATGAGGGGGAAGGTGGTGGCCTGTTTGGTCATGGGCGCGCTCCGTATTGCTGGTCAGATGCTCAGGCCTTCTTTTCCTTGAACTCGGCCAGTTGGCCAAAGCCGGTGGACGACGTCGAAGATGCCGTCTTCTCGCACGTTCCCTTGGGTACGGCTTTGAACGCATTGCCCTGATAATCCTTGGTGGACGTGCCTGCACACGTCGTTCCGGCACCCGCCTTGCAGTCATTCTTGCCCTTGAGGGAAACGCCGTAGCACTTTTCCTTATCCATCATCTTGTCCTGGGCCAGAACGGGCGATGCGGCAATGGTCAGTGCGGTGCCCAGTGCAAGAGCAAGTGATGCGGCAGTCATAGTCATGGTCTTGGTCATGGCGAATCTCCTGTGTAGGGTTGGATGCTGCTTTTTGGCAGGTCATGCAGCATTTGCGTGCCTGCTGCAGTATTAGTCGTAGCTCAGCCGAATTTCTTACACTCAGGCCACCGTGTAGGCGACAAATTTGTCGTCGACGACCGTCTCAAACAAATGGCTGGTGTAGTTGGACAGCGTTTTGACTGCGCCGGCGAGGATGATGTGCAAGGCAGTAGCAGCCCCAACGTTTGGCTGCGCGCGCAGTAATCCGTGTAAGAAAACTGCATCTTCACACGGCCAATTTGAGCGGAGTTTTCGCCCCTCCGCCAGCTAGGAGACGAAGTCCATAGCAAAGAAAATACCGCCTTACGTGCTGCCCTGCCCCTCGGGCTCGGTGCATGCCGAGCGCTGAAAGACAATCAGCCGGAAATCCGCCCCGCCCAGCGCAACCGCGCTTCGAAGCCACCGCCCGGCCGACTGGTAAGTTCCAGGCGGGCGCCATGCAGTTGGGCGATGCGCTGAACGATCGCCAGGCCGAGACCGCTGCCCGCGGCGCTGGCGCCTGACTTGCAGTTCCCTTCGCCACCGCGATAAAAGCGTTCGCTCAGACGCGGCAGGTCTTCCGCCGCCACGCCCTCGCCAGCGTCGCTCACGCTCAAGACAAAGTCGTCGTGGTCGATGCAGGCACCGATCGTGACCGGGCTGTCGGCGGGCGTATAGCGCAGGGCGTTGTCGAGCAGGTTACGCAGGGCCGCGGCGAGCAGTTCGGCGTTGGCGTCCAGCCTGAGCGGCTCGTCGCCGGCCTCGAGTTGAATCCGCCGGGCAAGGTCAGGGCTGGCTTCGTACATCCGGGCGACGACCTCGCGCACCAATTCGGCAAGGTCAACCGGTTGCGCGTCGGGCAACTGCGCTAGCGGGTCGAGACGTGCCATGCGCAACAATTGTTCGACGAGGTGGGTGGCGCGGTCGGTGCCGGCGACGACCTGCCGCAGCGCGTGCTCGCGGTCGCCGGCAAGCTTGCTGCCGAGCGCCACTTGCGCCTGCACCTTGACGACGGCGAGCGGCGTGCGCAATTCGTGGGCTGCATCGGCGGTGAATCGTCGTTCGTTCTCCAGCGTTCTGGCCAGCCGACGCAGCAGGTCGTTGATGGCCTCTACCAGCGGTCGCGCTTCGAGCGGCGCCGCGTGGCCGGTGACTTCGGCAAGGTTGTCGAGCGAGCGGGCGGCAACGTCGCCGGCCAGCAGGTCGAGCGGTTCAAGGCCGCGCCGCACGGAAAAATAGATCAGCGCCATCAGCAGCGGAAACAGCACAAGAAGCGGAATGATGGCGTGACTGGCGATTTCGAGGACCTGGTGGTCGCGCTGGCGGATCGATTGCAGAACCTGAATACGGTAGTTGCCGCTGGCCGTGCCGACGACGAGGCTGCGCCAGCGTCGTGCGTCGATGAGCGGCTCGGCAAAGCCGTTTTCCGGCGCGTCCGCGTCCGCCATCGGCGGCGCGTTTTTCGAGCTGACGAGCAGCGTGCCATCGGCGCGCACGATGCGGAACTCGACCGGCAACTCGTCGCGATGGACGCGCGGACCGCGCAGCGCCGCCATGTTGACGAGCAGCGAGGACAGTTGTCGCTCATTGAACTGGGCCTGAGCGAGCAGCATGCGCGCCGTCTTGTCCATCTGCGCATCGAGCATCTCGCGCAGCTCGCGTTCTGCCTGGCGATAGCTCAAGACGCCGGCCAGAATCCAGACCAGCACGGTGGCCACCGTGACCAGACGCAAAAGCCGCCAGCGCAGCGAAGCCGGGCGAAAGCGGGTCAGCACGTGTTCCATCACGCCGCCTTATTCCGGCGCATCGCCGAGCTGATAGCCGAGGCCACGCACGGTGCGGATGAAGTCGGCGCCGAACTTGCGGCGCAGGTGATGAATGAAGACCTCGACCGTGTTGCTGCCAGCCTCCTCGCCCCAGGCATAGAGACTTTCCTCCAGTTGGGTACGCGTGCGGATACGGTTTTTGTGCGCCAGCAGGTCGTGCAGCAAGGCGTATTCGCGTGCCGACAGTGCCACCAACTCGCCGTCTTGCGTCACGCGTTTTGCCGCCGGATCGAGCACGACGCCGGCATGACTCAGGGTCGGTGTGGCGGAGCCGCTGGCGCGCCGAATCAGCGCGCGCAGCCTGGCCTGTAATTCGGGGAGGTCAAAGGGTTTGGTCAGGTAGTCGTCGGCGCCGGCGTCCAGACCGGCCACCTTGTCGGCACTGGTGTCGCGGGCGGTGAGGATGAGCACCGGCAGCGCCCTGCCGGCATCGCGCGTTTCCTTGAGCACCGACAGGCCATCGCGGCGCGGCAGACCGAGGTCGAGTACGCAAGCGTCATAGTCATGGTTGAGCAGCGCCAACCGGGCCGCCTCGCCGTCGCGCACCCAGTCGACGGCGTAGTCGGCAAGTTTCAGTCCGGCGCGGATGCCGTCGCCGAGCAGATCGTCGTTTTCCACGAGCAGGATGCGCATGTCCTTATCCGGATGATTGGCGGCAATAGGCGAGCAACAGGATAGTCGCCCGGGAGGATGGTGACGGTCAATCGGAGATCGTCGACCATCACGCTCGGGCATTGCTGCGCGCCGATCAATTGCCCGCCGGCCGGCAGGCCGCGACGAGATCGAAGCGGCGATCGAGTACCGAGGTCTGCACGTCGAGCAGGCTGAGCACTGAGTGAAAAACGTTGTCGTGCGCGGCCGGTTGCAGCGCGCGCTGGCGCAGGCAGTCGAGCGACAGTCCGTCTGCGGCGGCAAAACCGGGCGAAAACCACATCACCATCGGCACGTGTGTCTGCGTTTCCGGTGCAATGGAATACGGGATGCCATGCAGGAAGAGGCCGTTCTCGCCGAGCGATTCGCCGTGGTCGGAAAAGTAGATCATCGCCGTGTCGTACCTCGTCTCCTGAGCTTTCAGGAAGCGCACGGTTTCGCCGAGCATGTGGTCGGTATATAGCAACGCGTTGTCGTAGGCGTTGACGATTTCTTCGCGCTTGCAACGCCCGAGATCGGGGTTTTCGCAGGCTGGCGTGAACCTCTTGTAGGCGTCGGGATAGCGCATGCTGTAGGCGGGGCCGTGGTTGCCGAGCTGATGCATGACCAATACGGTGTTTTGCGCGGCGTCGTTCACGTTCCGGTCGGCGAAGCTTTTCGCGCCGGCCAGCATCGCCTCGTCGAAACAACTGTCGCCGGTGCAGAAATTGGGCGCCGTCTTCGCATCGGGTCGCCAGCTTTCCAGCCCGTCGCAAACGCCCTTGCAACCGGACTGATTGTCGAGCCAGACGACGCGATACCCGGCCCGGGTGAGCACGTTCAACAAGGACTCGCTGCCGCGGATACGGTCCTCGTCGTAGTTGTGCCGGCCGTAGGGCGAAAACACACAGGGGACAGAAACCTCGGTGTTGGTCCCGCAAGACGTTACGTCGGCGAAGTTGATGACGTCGAGCGCGGCAAGTTCCGGCGTCGTCTGCCGGGCGTAGCCGGACAGGCCCCAGTTCGCCGCGCGCGCCGTTTCACCGACGACGATGACGAGCAGCGCCGGCTTCTTCCGCGCCTTGCCCGCGGCTGAGAGTACAGCGTCGGCGCCGACCTCTTCGCGTGCGTGCGTGGCTGCCGTCGCGTCGGCGCTCAGGGCGCGGGCCAGCGAATAGAGGTAGTTGCCCGGTGTCATCAGGTAGCGCACTTCCTTGTTGCGCCGCATCAGTGAGGAAAAATCCTTGTACACCAACAGGGTCGAGCCGCCCATCGCGATCACCGCCAGCAGCAGCGTCGCCAGCCGGAAGCCGCTTGCCCGCAGTAACGGCCGGCGAAGCAGCCGCACGCGCCAGACGAGCAGCAGCGGCGGCAGCGCGACCATCGCCAGCGGCGCCAGCATGCTCCAGGAAAACAGTTCGCTCGCTTCGCGGCGATCGGTTTTCAGCACGTTGCGCAGCATCGACGGATCGAGATAGACGTGATACTGGCGCATGTAATAGGCCGCCATCGCCGTCGCCGCGATCAGTAGTACGAGCAGCGGTTTCGCCGTCCAGCGGTTGAGCAACAGGACGAGAATGGCGAAATGCAGCGCCGTGACGGTCACCGAAACGGCGACGATGAAAAGGAGCGTGCTGCCTTGGGCGAGCGGCCGGCCGGCGACGATCGCCGACCAGAACAGCGGATTGCAGACGGCGGTAAACCACAGGCTGATCAACAGGGCCAGGGCTTCGATGCGCAGGACGGGGCGCCGGCGCATACACGCCACAAAGCGATCGCTCATGGCGCCACCCGCCGCCGCAATGTGCTGCCCATCCACCGGCGCAATCTCGGCATGACGACCAGCACCGCCAGCAGCACGGCGCTGCTCACCCAGAGCGTCGCCAGCGTATGCGTCAGGAAGTGAGCGCCGCGCATCTGCTGCACCCAGCCGAGCGCCAGCCCGACCGCCAGGCCGGCGACGAAGACCCGGAACGCCCGGAACGGCGCATGCGGCAGCCAGAACACGGCGAGCGCCGCCAGCCAGGTGCCGGTACTGGTCTGGCCGGCCGGGAAGCAGCGGCCGGCGTCCCAGTGCGACGGAACCCAGTCGAGCAGGCGCAGCAGGGTCTCGCTGCCGCCGTAACGGGCGAGCGACCACGGACAATGCACGTTCGACCCC
>JBBRXI010000152.1:0-6155 GCA_038248575.1 Burkholderiales bacterium
GCCTGGCCGGTGGCGAGATAGATTGCGCAGCGCTCGATGTATTCGCGTGTGCTTTTGGGCATCGGCGTGCGCGCCCGGGCAATGGAGAAAATGAGGTCACGCCCGCTGCGCATGAGTTGCAGGCCGTTCGAGACGTTATGCCGGTCGCCCGCCTCACCGGAAGGCTCCAGCGGCGTGAAGTTGGCAAGGCGCTCGGCAGCCGTGACGAGGTCGGTCCACACGTCGAAAATTTCCTGGTCGGTGCGCAAGGTTTCGGTCTTCACCTTGGCCGCCGCGACGAAATCGTGCATCGGCACGGCGATCCCGGCAAAGGCCGGGATCGGTGTGAAGTTGGCAACCATCGCTGCGCCGATGCGATCGATATCGCGCATGCCCTGGCCGATCTTGATATAGCGGTTCTCGTAGTAATCCTCAATCGGCACCGAGAAGGCGCGCAGCGGTTCGCCCCAGAGTTCGTCGATGCCCTCCTCGCCGCTGCGGTGGAGGACGCAGTGGCCCAGTTCCATCGCTTCGAGGAGGCATTTGCCGCATTCGCGCATCAGCGGGTTATCGCTCTGGATCTGGATCCCGTCGCTCTGCAGTTCGACGAGCTTACGGAAAATGTCGGTCGCCCGATTGAACAGCGCACCGGCCAGCATCGCCGCCTTGACGCGCCGGCGCGCCGAGTCGGTCTCTGCTTCGTAGCTTTGGCGCGCTTCATCAAGTCGCGTCCCGGGCACGTTGAGGCCGTGCTCGGTATGGTTGAACAGGCGGCGTGTCAGCGCTTCGATCAGACGCTTTTTGGCGTCGAGCGAATTGACCGGCACCGGATACGTCTTGATCCAGTAGCCGTCATAAAAAACCCGCTCCCGACCGGCAATGACGCGGCGACCGCCTTCGATCGGGAGGTCGGCGCGGCGCCGCGAGGCCGGCGGATGGACCTTGGTCATCGACCGGCTTGCTCGCCGCGTGGTTTTTTCGTCAGCCGGCATCAAATTGGTGCGCGCGCACCGATGACGCGCTTCACGGCACGCCGGATCCACGGGCTCACCGCTTCGATCGCATAGGGCGCAACCGCAGCGGCAGTCATCGAGAAGAGCGTTTCGTAGCAATTCATGATTATCTCCAGGTGTTGAGGGGCAGGGCTCGCTATGCAAGATCGATGCCGAACCTTCTGACCCCTTCAGCGCGCCGTTCGCGCGTTCGGCTCGCGGCACGGAAACATTGGGCAATGATCACGCAAAATCATTGCCGGGGTATTAAATTATTTTTTCCCTGGAATAAAAACCGGGCGGCACACGTCTATGCAGATGCAGCAACCGAAAAACACTCTGGAGACGATTATGAAACTGCATAAGCTCGCACTTGCCCTTCTTTCTTCCGCCCCTCTCCTCGCGCTGGCCGCTCCGCCGATCATGGTTTCCAACAGCGTCCTGGTCGGCGGCAACGGGATGACGCTATACACCTTCGACAAGGATGCCGCCGGCAGCGGGAAAAGCGTCTGCAACGACGCCTGCGCGAACAACTGGCCTCCTCTCATGGCCGGTGCGAGCGACATGGCGAGCGGCGACTACGCGGTCATCACGCGCGATGACGGCAAGAAACAATGGGCGCTCAAGGGCAAGCCGCTGTACTACTGGGTCAAGGACCAGAAGCCCGGCGATATGATCGGCGACGGCGTCAACAACGTCTGGCACGTCGCCAAGCCCTGAAGCCACGCCGACAGCAGCGCGATCGCCACCGAGTTGCCCCGCCTGCGCCGCAATGCGCGGGCGCTGCCCGGGGATGGCGCGGCGGCCGCCGACCACGTCCAGGATACGTTCAGCGCGCCTGGCACCGACTCACCCAGTGGCGCGCCGGCAGCGATAGGCGCGTCTGGCTGTCAAAGCGTCCCGGCACGCCGGTGCGCCCGGCCAAACTCGCCGCGCTCGGGGATGCGCTTATCGGTCACCGGCTGCTGCCCGGCACCAGTGGCCGGTTGCCCCGTTCATGGACCACGACGCGAGCAAACAGCGGCGCACGCTCTTACGTGTCGACCGAGCATACGAGCAACCAGGAACCGGCCTTCCGCTTCGCGACGGAAGGCAAGGTCAACGTCTTTTACTGGATCGACGGCAAATTCGCTTACGCGCTCTCGGCCAGCATCGACAAGGACCAACTGGCGCGCGTGGCAACGGCGTCTACGCCCAGATCGAACGCAGTAGAAAGTAACGCATCGCTGCAACGAGCAGGGCCGGGCGGGGTCTACCGCCTGGTTCTTTGCCCATCACCCGCTCTACAAGGAGACGTTCATGACGCGCAATCTTAAGTCATCACTGTTCGTTGTATCCGCCATCGCTCTGCTCGGCATCGCCTCGACGCCTTGGGCGCAGGGCGCCAAGGCTGACCCGAAAACGAGTTTTTTTGTCACCAGCGTCGGTTCGGGGAAGGGCGGCGACCTCGGCGGATTGGCGGGCGCCGACCAGCATTGCCAGCGCCTTGCGCAGGCGGCCGGCGCCGGCGGAAGGACCTGGCGCGCCTACCTGAGTACCAGCGCCGAGGGCGGCAAACCGGCAGTCAATGCGCGCGACCGCATCGGCCGCGGCTCCTGGTATAACGCCAGGGGCGTCCTCGTCGCGCGCAACGTAGACGAACTTCATCAGGACAATGCCATCAATAAACAGACGGCGCTCACCGAGACCGGCGGGCCGGTCAACGGGCGTGGCGATACGCCCAACGTCCATGACATGCTGACCGGCTCCGATTCGACCGGTCGCGCGTTTCCGGCCGGCATGGATACGACCTGCGGCAACTGGACGAAAAGCAGCGGCGGCTCGGCGCAGGTCGGTCATCACGATCGCATCGGCCTGAATGAACTGCCGCCGGCCAAGTCGTGGAATCATTCGCATCCGTCACGCGGCTGCAGTCCGGACGAATTGCGCAGCTCAGGTGGCGCCGGCCTCTTCTACTGCTTTGCCGTGAGATAGTCACGGCGTGTCGCCCGGCGTCTGTACTGCGCCGGGTCGTCATCAGCGGACGCGAGCCGCCCATCTGCTATCATGACGGTTGCTCAAACCCGCTGACGAAGACCATGCCCCTGCACCAGAGCGCGCACTTGTCCGGACCCGCTCGCGACGAGTTCCAGGTGGTTTGCCTGTGCGCCCAGTGGTGTGCGACGTGTTGCGAATATCGCGCCGGCTTCGAAAATCTGGCGACCGACTTCCCCGCCAGCGGTTTTCGCTGGCTCGACATTGAAGACGAGGCCGACGAGTTGGGCGACCTCGATATCGAAAATTTCCCGACGCTGCTGCTTGCCCGCGGCGAGTCAGTCCTTTTCTTCGGCCCGATGCCGCCGCAGCTCGGACACTTGCGCCGAATGCTCGAAAACTTTGCCGAGCAAACGGCGCACGAGAGCCGCGACTACGCGCGCTCAGACACCGAACGCCGCGCTTGGCAGGAAAACGAGGATCTTCGCCGCCTCGGCCAGCGACCGGGACAATGAGCGCGCCGGGCGCGACGGTGAGCGAACTGGTGCCACACTGCCCGGCAGATGACTGATCGGCGCACCTTTCCTTTGTACTACGGCTCGCCTGTCTCTTCGCCTGACTTGATCAACATCTGCGAGTCGTCGGGCGAAGCCGCGAACAGGTGCTCGGCAGCGCACGCTCCGCTTTCGGCCACGCCGACGAAAAGGCGACTCTGCTGCGCGAGCGGAATAGGGATCTTGGTTTCGGCCTGTCGATCGCCCGGCGTATGGCGCGCCTGTTCGCGGGCGAAGTGAGCTGCCGTTGGGGCCCGGTGTGCGGTTCAATTTTCGAAATCAGCTGTCCCTCGCGCGTGAAGCGGCCGGCGAGGGCGCCAAAGCCTAACGCCGTTTTTGACGCCGGACCGGAAAAGCCGCCTGGCAGCTAAGGATTTTCTGCGCCGTCTGGGCGAGGTCCACTGAGTGGGGCCCCTCGAGTTCGCGGAGACGTTCAGCCAATTCGGCGAACTGCGGCGGAAAGTCGCCGCTCTTGCCGGCAAAGACGATCTTGTTTTCGCCTTCGTCAGCCTCGATGACGAGCAATTTTGCGACGAAGGAATCATGGATCCGCGCCACGTAACGGCCGTAGCCGGTATCGTCGGCGCACAGGTTAACGACCAGGACGCCGCCTGGCCGGAGCGCCGCGTGGCAGGCATCGTAGAACGCCGGGCTGCACAGCTGAACCGGCTGTCCGTGGCGCGCGAAGCCATCGACCAGCAGGACGTCGAAGGCGTTGGCCTGGCCGGCAACGAAATCGGCACCGTCGGCGCAGACGACGCGAAAACGTGGCGAATCGCCGGGGATGCCGAACTGCTCACGAAGCGCGATCACCTCAGGCGAGATCTCGACGGCCGTAAAGTCGCTCCGGGGCAGATGACGGTGACAGTACTTGGCCAGTGATCCGCCGCCCAAACCGACCATGGCGATACGGCGGGGGCTTGGCTGAAACAGCAAAAAGCCCATCATCGTTCGCGTGTAATCGAGTACCAGCCGTTCCGGATCGGCCCTGAGCATGCGGCTCTGTATCGTTGGAAAGTCAAAATGCAACGACAGCTCGCCATTCACTTCGCGCACCACGGGCGTTTCGGCGGGCTCGGAAGAGGCAGAATTCTTGTCCATCCGCACATTATCGCCCGGGGCCGCAGCCGATCAAACGGATATCGGCGATTTTGGACCGCGCCCGACGCGGACTCAGGCTCTGCTCAAAGTCGGTAGCAATATAGTCGCGTTTGCCTCGCATCGTGCACTTCGACGAGGGTGTCCGCCTCGGTTGCCTGGACGGCGAAGCTGTTGCTGATGAACAGGCTGCCCGGTTGCATCTCGCGCTTGACCTTCGCCCACAGCGCCGGCATCGCTGCCGGCGAGAGAAAGGCGTAAACGACGTCGTGGTCGCCGAGCTTGGCCTGCCAGATGTCGCCCCAGCGCCAGGTACAATTGACGCTGCCACGCGTTCGCAGATAACCGACGAACCAGGTCGCCGGTGCGTTCTCGACGCCGCTGACCAGCGCATCCGGCCGGGCATTGGCAAGCCGGACGACGACGCTGCCGAGGCCGGCGCCGAGATCGAGAAAGCGCATTCCCGGGCGATTTTGCGTGATCTCCGCGATGGTGCTTGCCGTCGCTGCGGTAGACAAGTACAGCGGTATTTGGCCGCTCACGGCGCCGCGATAGACAAGCAGCATCAGTATCGCTGCAAGAAGGAACCAGCCGGGGTCGATCGCCAGCCCGGCGACCACCCCGGCCAGCGGGGCAAACAGCGCGTGTATCAGACGCCACCACCATGGCTGTCGCGTCAGGCAGGCGATGAGCAGCGCAACGGCGCCGAACGCCAGCGCAGTTTGCGGCCACGGCAGCGCTTCGCCGCGCAGGCCGAAATACGGCCAGGCGAGCGACAATACGGCGAACGCAGCAGCCGCTTGCACGGCAAGAGCGCGCAAATGCGGACGCAGCGGCACCGCGTTCACCGGCTCATCTTCAGCTTCAGTGCTATGCGCAGGGGTTTCTGGGGGCAGAGCCAATGTGCTGCTCCAACTATGCGAACGTGCATTGTATTCGGGATGGCCACCGGCGGCCGCTGCGCGAGTCGGCAAACGTGCAAGAAAAGATGCTTTGCAGCACGGCTTCTGCTACAATGTCGCCCGGTCCGAAATAAAGTTTGACATTCCTCGCCGGGGGCGTCAAAATTTTCGGTTCCGAGTTGTGGAGGGATACCCAAGCGGTCAACGGGATCAGACTGTAAATCTGACGGCTCTGCCTTCGAAGGTTCGAATCCTTCTCCCTCCACCAAGAATATCGCTACAGGTGGCGCGTGCTGGGGTTTATGGTTTTGCGGGTGTAGCTTAATGGTAGAGCTGAAGCCTTCCAAGCTTAAGACGAGGGTTCGATTCCCTTCACCCGCTCCACGCTGCGGCTTAGAAATTTGCAAGCATTGTAAGCATTGTAAGCAGGACGCCCATGTAGCTCAGTGGTAGAGCACTCCCTTGGTAAGGGAGAGGTCGGCAGTTCAATCCTGCCCATGGGCACCACGGTGAATTACCGACGGTTTTTTTAACTTCTAACGTTTCGAGGTACCGGCAATGGCTAAGGCAAAATTTGAACGGAAGAAGCCGCACGTAAACGTCGGCACGATTGGTCACGTTGACCATGGCAAGACGACATTGACGGCGGCGATCAC
>JBBRXI010000153.1:0-6134 GCA_038248575.1 Burkholderiales bacterium
GATGCTCGTCGAAGCCGGCTGCCGCTACGTCGAGCTCGCGCACTCGGAGCGACTCGAGCACTTCGGCGAGACCTACGAACTCGTTCGCCGCAAGGTCGATCGCGCGCTCGCCAGTGGTCTCACGCCGATCATCTGCCTCGGCGAAACGGCACAGGAGAAGCGCTCCGGAAGCGCCGATGAGGTGCTCGCCAAGCAGGTGCTCACTGCGCTTGCCGGCCAGCCGGACGCGGCGATAGCGCAAGTCATCCTGGCTTACGAGCCGCGTTGGGCGATTGGCGCGGCGCAAGCCGCTTCGCCTGAATACGTCGCCGCCCGCCATGCTGCGCTGCGCGCCATTTTGCGCGCCCAACGCGGCGCCGACGCCGCCGAAAAGACGCGGATCATCTACGGCGGTTCGGTTTCGGAGAAGAACGGCGAGGACATCATCCGCATCGCCGACGTCGACGGACTGTTCGTCGGCCGGGCGGCGTGGACGCCCGAAGGCTTTGCCAAAATCGTCGAATTCGTCGCCCATGCAGCAGCCCGGCCGCGTCCGGCTGCTGCAACGACGTAGCAGCGGCAAGCGCGCCGCCGCTCAGTACTCCACATCCCACAACCTGCCAACGCGAGGAAAACAGCATGACGTGCATCCATGACGACCCCGAAGCTTTCGCGATGACGGCAATCGCCGGCTTCGCTTCGATCAATTCGCGTACTGTGCGCGCCGTCACCGGTGGCGTCGTGCGCGCCACGGCAACGCCGGAAGGCAAGGTCGCCGTCGTCGTCGGCGGCGGTTCGGGCCATTACCCGGCGTTCGCCGGCTTCGTCGGCCCGGGTTTCGCCGATGCGGCGATCGCCGGCGACGTTTTCGCTTCGCCCTCGTCGCATTTCGTCGCCCACGTATCGCGTCTGGCGCACCGCGGCGGCGGCATCCTGCTCGGTTTTGGCAACTACGCCGGCGACGTGATGAACTTTGGCCTTGCCGCCGAGCGACTCAAGTCACTCGGCATTGACGTGCGCATCGTCGCCGTGACCGACGACGTCGCCAGTGCGCCGGCCGAAAAGGCCAGTACGCGCCGCGGCGTTGCCGGCGACCTCGTCGTCTTCAAGATCGCCGGCGCCGCCGCCGAGGCCGGACAGGACCTCGACGCCGTCGAACGCGTGACGATCCGCGCCAACGAACGCACGGTGACGTTCGGCGTCGCCTTCACCGGCTGCACGCTGCCCGGCGCGACCAAGCCCTTATTTACGGTTCCGCCGCAGCGCATGGGCATCGGCCTCGGCATCCACGGCGAGCCAGGAATCAGTGAAGACGATATTCTCTCGGCGTCGGCGCTCGCCAAACTGCTCGTCGACCGCCTGCTCGCCGAAAAGCCGGCCGGCTTCAATGGCCGCGTCGCCGCGCTCTTGAACGGCCTCGGCTGCACCAAGTACGAAGAGCTGTTCGTTCTTTGGGTTGGCGTCGAAGCCGAACTCAAGCGCGCCGGCCTGACCATCGTCGCCCCCGAAGTCGGCGAATACGTGACCAGCCTCGACATGGCCGGTTGCTCGTTGACGCTGACCTGGCTCGACGATGAACTCGAGGAATTGTGGTGCGCAGCGGCCGACACGCCGGTACTGCGCCGTGGCGCGATCATCGCCACCGAACCGGCACCGGCGCTCGACGAAGAGAGCGAAGCGCCGCTCTCCTTTGCCCCGGCGTCGGCGGCGTCACGCGAAGGGGCGCAATGCATAGCGACGATGGTCGCCAAGGTCGCGCACGCGCTGCGCGAGGCTGAGGAAGAACTCGGCCGTATCGACGCGCTGGCCGGTGACGGCGACCATGGCATGGGCATGACACGCGGCTCGGCCGCGGCCGCCGACGCGGCACAGAAAGCCGTCGCCGCAGGTGCCGGCGCAGCCAGCACGCTGGCCGCGGCGGCCGACGCCTGGGCCGATCGGGCCGGCGGTACGTCGGGCGCGCTGTGGGGCGTCGCGTTGCGAAACTGGAGCGACGAACTGTCCGACGACGCGGCGATTTCGGCTCAAGCGATGGCCGCCGGCGCGCGCGCCGGACTCGAGGCGATCATGCGTTTTGGCCGGGCGCGCGTCGGCGACAAGACGCTCGTCGATTCCTTCGCACCCTTCGCCACGACGCTGGCCGACGAGGTCAGCAAGGGTCAGCCCTTGGCCGCCGCGTGGAACGCCGCCGCGCGGTGCGCCACGCAAGCCGCCGCAGCCACCGCGCAACTGACGCCGAAAATGGGCCGCGCCAAGGCCCACACGGCACGCAGCCTCGGCCATCCCGACGCCGGCGCCGTATCGCTGGCGCTCTGCGCGCGGGTCATCGGCGCAGCGCTCGAGAAGTAGGCTAAACCTCATTCAACGCAGAGGGCGCAGAGGCGCAGAGATCGCGGAGAAAAGAGAGAACAGACGAGGACCCGCTGGGGAGCGGTGTCTCATCTTCTCTGCGCCCTCTGCGTTTGAAGCGATTTACTGCCGATCAGCGGAGCGGAAAGAAGCACGCGTCCTGCAGCCGGCGTAGCGCGAGGAGTTCCGACTGGGGGTCGATCTTTACGTCGGCCAGCGTAATCAGCGCGCCGGCGGCGACCGCGCGCACCAGAGTGCGGTTGGCGGCAAGATAGAAAGGCATCGGATTGCCGTCGCCAAGCGGCGCGGCCTCGTGCAGTTCGGCGCTCGTTCCGGCCATCGTGTGGTGATGGCCGCCCATCGCCAGCAGCGTCCCCGCGGCTAGTTCGTCGCTCGCCCGGGCGACGAGGTCAAGCCGCGGCTGTGGCGCCTGCGCGCCGCTCGAACGGCCGTGCACGGCGGCGTCGAGGACGCTCGTTGCCGCTTCAAGACCGAGCAGGTGACGGGGCAGGTAAATCATCGCCCGCTGTCCGTCGCGCGAACGCGCGTGCCCCTTGGCGGCGAGCAGATCCCAGGTGGCGGCGTCGGTGCAGCGCACGATGACGAAAACGCCGCCGGCAAAGCTCGCTTCATCGGCACGGCGCAGGCAGTGGAAGACGTCGAGCGCTTGCTCGCTGGCGAGCAGTCCGCCTTCGCTTGCCGGTGCGAAGAAGTCGGCCACTTCGGTGATGCGCGCGATCGGCGCGTGCAGGTCGGCGCGATCGGGTAGAAATCCCGTCGCGTTGGCGACCACGAGCAACTCGCACAGGTCGGGAACGGCGCGCTGCGGCAGGGCGGCGCAGGCCGTCGAGCGCTGCTGCGCGAGTTCTCTGGCGCTTCGCCCTGCCGCTTCCCAGCACGCCGTGAAATCGTCGATGACCAACGTTTTTCCATCGCTCGTCATGGTTCGTGTCTGCGCGTCGTACACGAAGTCGTACTCGCTTGCCTTGCCGGCGGCAATGAGTTCGAAGCCGAGCGTTTGTGCCCAGGTGATGAGCCCGATCAGCAGGCTCGGCTGGTCGCCGTCGACAGGCGTCACGACCTTGCCGCGCTGGCGCGCGAAATGCGCCAGATAGGGCCCGACGACGCTATCGACTTCCTTCGAAACGAGGACCACGTGGTGCCCGGCTTCGATGGCGATCCGGCTGTGGCGCGCGCCCGCTTCGGGGTTTCCGGTGGCCTCGACGACGACGTCGAGCGGCAAGCCGACGACGAGCGAAAGATCGTCGGCGGCAATGAACTGGCCCTTAGCCCAGGCGGTGTTCGCTTCCTCGGGCGTACGGCACAGTGCGACGTCGGCCGGCGCGATGCCGAGCGACGTGAATGCGGTCACCGCCGTCGCTGCGTCCACGTCGACGGCGACGCGCGCATGCATCAGCGGAACGCGCTGACCCTGGGCGAGAAAGCTGCGGCCGAAGCCGCCGCTGCCGACGACGCAGGTTTCGACCGGCCGTTCGGCGCCGGCGTAGTAATCGAGATGATTCATTTTTTTCCTGGAGTGGCGCCGACAAGAACGGCTGACGAGTGTAGATTGCATGCAATCAACAACGTAACTGCCGTTTTACCCGGATCGTGTCCTCTGTGTCAATGCATTCCATGCAATAATCGACTCCCGCCGTTAAGCACCGGTCCTCCGGAGGCGAGATGAACGACAACCAGCACGGCAATCGCACGCAGCTCGCCGCCGACCGGTTGCGCACGATGATCGTCGCCGGCGATCTGCCGCCGGGCCAGCGCATCTCGGAGCGCGAAATTGGCCAACGTCTCGGCGGCGGAAATCCTGGCCTGTCGCGCACGCCGCTGCGCGAAGCGTTCAAGATCCTCGCTGCCGAGGGGCTGGTAACGATCGCGCCCAATCGTGGCGCGACGGTTACCGCGCTGTCGCTGCGCGAGGTCGAGGAGGCGATCGAACTGCTCGTCGGCCTCGAGAGCCTGGCTGCCGAGCCGGCCTGCGCGCGCATCGACGATGCGGAACTCGCCGCCATCGTCGCGCTGCACGAGGAGATGTGCGCCGCCTTCCGTGGCGAGCAACTTATGCGCTACTTCGAGATCAACCAGGCGATCCACCAGCGCGTCGTCGACGCCGCGGGCAATCACGCCCTGTCGCGCATCTACGCCGGCGAAAGCGCGCGCGTGCGTCGCTACCGCTACGCCGGCAATCGTCGCCACCAGCGCTGGGCAGACGCCGTTGCCGAGCACGGACAGATCGTCGCCGCGCTCAGCGCGCGCAACGGCGCCTTGCTACGCGAACTGTTGCGCGCGCATCACCACAACGGCTGGCAGACCGCGCGTCGCCTGCTCGCAGACGAGTTCGCCGGCGCCGCCGCACGCTGAAGCGGCTCTTAGCGCCCAGCCGGCGAGCCGGCGTGCAACAAGTCGATGAACTGCCGGCTGATCGGGTTGAGCGCGCGGTTGCGATGCACCAGACAGCCCCAGGCGGTGAGCGTGTGGGTGAAGGTGTAGGGCAGGATGCGCAGCAGGCCGTGCCTTTCATAGTGGATGGCGATCGGCTGCGGGATAGCGGCGATCATTTCGCTGTGCGCGATCAGGTTGGTCGCCAGCAGGATCGACGTCGTCTCGATCAGGCCGAGCGGCCACGGCGCGTGGTGGGCGACGAACTCGTGTTCGATCATCGCGCGCGATGGACTGCCGCGTGGCTGGACGATCCACGGGTAGGCGAGCAGGGCAGAAAAATCCAAGCGTTTCTTCGTCGGCCGGACAGCAAGCGGATGGCCGCAGGCGGCAACGACCGAGACCACTTCACCGGCGATCGGTCGGAACAGGCAATCGTGGTCCGACGCGCTCGAGGTCTCGGGCAGACGCCCGATAACGACGTCGAGCGTGCCCTTGCGCAGCATGTCGACGAGGCGGTCGCTGGTATCGATGAGCACTTCGATCGAGAGCAGGGGGTAACGCTTTTTGAGCGCAATCAGCGCGTCGTTGAGTGTCGTCGGCACGGCGACCATGATGCTGCCGACAAAGAGTTTGCCGGCGCTGCCGAGGCGCAGTTCGTGCAACTCGTGGCCGAGTGCCGACAGGCTGTTGGACAGTCCGCGAAAGGTGTTGATGACGGCCATGCCGGCGGCGTTGAGTTGCAGGCCGCGGCCGACGCGATCGAACAGCGCTTCGCCGAGCGCGTCCTCGAGTTCGTGCAGCATCTTGCTCGCCGCCGGTTGGGTTACGTCAAGATGCTGCGCCGCCGCGCGCAGCGTGCGATGCTCGTCGATGGCGAGCATCAGCGCGACCTGGCGCAGGCGCAGGCGTTTAAGCAATTGGGCGGTGGAATTGGCTTTGGGCATCGTGGTTGAACAATAACCTCAGGGAATCGATGTATCAAATTCTTTCAATGTACAGCATTCATTGGCCTTGCTACGATGCGCCTAGCAGAACGTCGGTTTGCCGCATCGCTCAAGCCGATCCGGCGAGCGTTAAGTCAGCACGCAGCAGCAAGAGGCCGCGGCCAGTCCAATCGCCAGCGCGCGGGTAGCGCTGGCTTCTATGAATCATCCACAGGGGAATGCAATGAAAGTACTGATCACGGGCGGCGGTGGTTTTATCGGCAACCGGCTGGCCAACGCAATTTTGCAGCGCGGCACGCTCGCCGACGCCGCCGGCAAGCAGACGGCGATCTCGCAGATCACCCTGCTCGACATCGGTTTTCCGGTAACGACCGATCCGCGTATTCAATGCGTGACCGGTGATCTGACCGACAAGGCCTTGCTCGAGCGCCTGCTCGGCGGCGACACGGGTTCGGTTTTTCACCTCGC
>JBBRXI010000154.1:0-6128 GCA_038248575.1 Burkholderiales bacterium
ATTCGCCGCCAGCGTTGTCGGCGGCGGCTGAGTCAGCGGCGCCGTCGCCGGTACCGGCGGCTGGTTGCTGAGCGCGCCGGGAACGCCTTGCGCCGGCGTCGCGCCGTTCAGCGATTCACTGACCTGCTGGCTGCGGATCGCGGCGTCGGCCGGCGTCGCGTTCGGGCGGTGCGTTTCCGCGGTCTGCTCGCTTTGCGAGAAGTCCACGTCGGCGGCGACCTGCACGCGGGCGTTGCCCGGGCCGACGATCGGCGCCAGGATATCGTCGACGCGCTTGATGGCGCTGGCTTCGATTTGGTGAACGTAGCGGATCTGTGTCGGATCGAGCCCGGCGTCCATCAGCGTGCTCTTGAGTTGCGAGAGCATCGCGCCGCTCTGGTCGATCAACGTGACGCTGGTCGCGATAAGGTTGGGCACGCTCGCCGCGACAAGGTGCTGGATGCCGGTGATCTGCGAGGCTTCGAGCAGGCGACCCGGGTACAGGTTGATCATCACCGATGCTGAGGGCTTTAAGTCCTCGCGGACAAAAACGGTCGGTTTCGGAATCGCGAGGTGCACGCGGGCCGCCTGAACCGCGCCGATCGACTGGATCGTCCGCGACAGTTCGCCTTCGAGACCGCGCTGGTAATTAACCTGCTCGGCAAACTGGCTGATGCCGAATTTCTGGTTCTCCATGAGCTCGAAACCGACACTGCCGCCTTTGGGCAGTCCCTGCGCGGCGAGGCGCAAGCGAACCTCGTGAACCTTGCTGCCGGAAACCAGGATGGCGCCGCCGCTCTCGCTGAACTTGTAGGGGACGTTCATTTGCTCGAGCACGACGATGATCGCGCCGCCGTCGCGCTCGGAAATATTCGAGAAGAGGATACGGTAATCCGCTTGCTTGATCCACGTATTGCTCGCGACGAGCAAGGCGACGATGGCGGCGACGGTCACCATGAGCAAAATCTTTTGCTGGTTGCTCAGGCGGGCCAGGGCGTAGCGCACGCGATCGGACAGATTCTCTGTGCCGGATGGTGTTGAAGGAGGGTTTGCGAGTGTCGCCATGCTTGAGATGATGGTTGATTTTTGCGATTAATCAAGCAAAAAGCGAAAAGTGCTGAGAATTATTTTACTATTGTATCTGCTAATTGCGCGCGACTTGCCACCGAATGAACGAGGCGTCCTACAACGCGATTCCAGACACGATTCCCGACTCGAAAGCCGAGGAGTTGCAGCGCGCTTTTGACGTCTTCAACCAGGTTTCGCTGGAATTGACGCAGGCCTATGCCGGTCTGCAGGGGCGCGTCGAATCGCTGACCTCCGAGCTGGCCGTCGCCAATGGCCAATTGCGCCGCCAGTTTCAGGAAAAAGAAGCGCTTTCCGAGCGCCTTTCGCTGCTCCTCAACGCCCTGCCGGCCGGCGTCGTCGTTCTCGACAGTGCGGCGGCAGTCAGTGAAGCCAACCCGGTTGCCCGGCACCTGCTGGGCACGGCGATCGTCGGCAGCGACTGGCCGACGCTCGCCGCGAGCCGCTTAGCGCCGACCGACGCGCCGGACGAGTGGCAACTCGACGCGCGGCGCGTGTCGATCGCCGGGAGCCCGCTCGACTCGAGCGGTGGCCGCCTGCTGCTGATCTACGACATTACCGCCGCGCATGAGCTCAAGGCCAACGTCGAACGCAATCAGCGACTGGCGGCGATGGGCGAGATGGCCGCCTCGCTGGCGCACCAGTTGCGCACGCCACTGGCCACCGCCTTGCTCTACAGCTCGAACCTCGCGCAACCGGAGCTTTCGGACGCCGCGCGCCGGCGTTTTGCCGGCAAGGCCGCCGAGCAGCTCAAGCGTCTCGAACGGCTGATTCAGGACGTGCTGCTTTTCGCCCGTGGCGAGCAAATCGGCCGCGACGTCATTGCCGCGGCGTCGTTCATCGCTGACGCGGCGCAGACGATGGCGCCGCTCTGTCGCGAAAAAGGCGTCGCCTTCGCTGCCCATTGCGCGGTCGGCGATTCTATAATCAAGGGCAGTCGTAAAGCGCTCGCCGGGGCGCTGCTCAATCTGCTCGAAAACGCCGTGCAAGCCTGCGAGGGGCGCGATGTGGCGGGCGCCGAGGTCAGTTTGAGCGCCATCGTCGCCGGGCAGCAGTTGCGGGTCAGCGTGCGCGATAGCGGCGGCGGTATTGCGCCGGAAGCGCGCGAGCGGATTTTCGAGCCGTTTTTTACCACCCGCGGTCAGGGGACGGGCCTGGGACTCGCCATCGCGCTCGGCGTGGCGCGGGCGCACGGCGGCAGCATAGAAATCAGTTCAACGCCCGGCGAAGGCTCGGAATTCATTCTGTTGCTGCCGACCGGGACACTCAGCGCAAGCGACGAAATGAACGCTGAATAACGGGGAATAACGGAATAGAGATGGCTCAGGGATTGCCGATACTCGTTGTCGAAGACGACCCGCATCTGCGCGAGGCAGTTTGCGATACGCTTGAACTTGCCGGACAGGCGGTCGTTTCGGCCGGCGGCGGGCACGAGGCGCTGGCGCTGCTCGCCGCGCAGCCGGTGGCGCTGGTGGTCAGCGACGTGCGCATGATGCCGATGGACGGCATCAGCCTGCTCAAGGAAATTCGCGCCCGTTTCCCGCATCTGCCGGTGGTCCTGATGACCGCGTTTGCCGAGGTCGATCGGGCCGTCGAAGCGATGCGTTGCGGCGCGTGCGACTTCCTGCTCAAGCCCTTCGAGCCGAAGGCGCTGCTCGAACACGTGGCGCGTTATCGCTTGCCCGAAGCGCTCGACGACGAGCGCATCGTCGCCAGCGACCCGGTCAGCCGCAATCTCTTTGCCCTGGCCAGCCGTGTTGCGCAGACCGACGCGACGGTGCTCCTCGCCGGCGAGAGCGGGGTCGGCAAGGAAGTGGTCGCCCGCTATATCCATCAGCAGTCGGCGCGCCACGCCGGCCCCTTTGTCGCCATCAACTGCGCGGCGATTCCCGACAGCCTGCTCGAAGCGACACTTTTCGGCTACGAGAAAGGCGCATTTACCGGCGCGCAGCAGGCGCAGGCCGGCAAATTCGAGCAGGCCCAGAACGGCACGCTGCTGCTCGACGAAGTGACCGAGATGCCGCTCGGCTTGCAGGCCAAGCTGCTGCGCGTGCTCCAGGAGCGCGAAGTCGAACGCGTCGGTGGCAAGAAGCCGGTGGCGCTCAATATCCGGATCATCGCCACCTCGAACCGCGACATCGCCGACGCTGTCGCGCGTGGCCAGTTTCGCGAGGACGTCTATTACCGGCTCAACGTCTTTCCGCTGGTGATTCCGGCCTTGCGCCAGCGCTGCGCCGACATCGTCCCGCTGGCCCGGCATTTTCTTGCCGCGCATGGCGGTCGCTCGGCCCGGCCCGGTCTGCGTTTATCGCCGGCTGCCGAGGCGGTGCTTGTCGCGCACGGCTGGCCGGGCAACGTCCGCGAACTCGAGAACGTCATGCAAAGGGCGGTTATTTTTGCCGCCAGCGATGTCGTCGAAGCCGACGCGCTACACCTGACGAGCGGCGCGCTGTCGCCCGCTCCGGGATCGGCTGCGAAGCCTGATGCGCCGGCCTTTCCGGCGCCATCGGGCGCGCCCGCAGGCGGGCCAAAGACCGACAATATGCGCGAACTCGAACGCTCGCACATCCTCGAAACGCTGGCGGCGGTCGGCGGTTCGCGAAAACTTGCCGGCGAGCGGCTCGGCATGTCGGAACGAACGTTGCGTCACAAGCTCAAACAGTACCGTGACGGCGGTTTGCTCAGCGAGTGAGCGACTAAACGATTAAGCGATGATGTGGCGCGGTTCTTGCGTTGTATGATGCGACAAGGTTTTGGAGAAGCCAATGGATACCAAGGGTGTTGATCAGATGTTGAGCCTTCTGCGTGCGACGGCCGCGCAGGCCGGCGGCCGCGCGCCCGAGGCGACAAGCGCTCCGGCCGGTGGGGCCGACTTCGCGCAGATACTGCAAAATTCGATCGCCCAGGTCAGTCAGACGCAGCAGCAGGCCGAGGGCATGGCGGCAAATTTTGCCGCCGGCGACAGCAACGCCAACTTGCACGACGTCATGATCTCGCTGCAAAAAGCGAATGTCTCGTTTCAGGAAATGGTGCAGGTGCGCAACAAGCTCGTTTCGGCCTACCACGATGTCATGAACATGCAGGTCTAGACGCGCCTGACACCATTGCAGTTCATCGACGGCGCCGGCAGGCGCCGTCGTCGTTTTAGGCGCTCGGCCGCTTTTACGTCAATCCGTTCTCGCGCGCCTTGCGTTCACGCTCGATGCGGATGATGTAACGCTGGATCATCAGCGCCGCTGCCGGCGCCAGCTTGACGTAATGGCAGCCGGTATGGACATAGTGCGCGCCGCCGCGCGTGGTGACGTCGAACAGGCTGCGGACGACGAGCATCGTGACCAGCACCGGCTCGTCGGGCATTGTCAGCGTGCAATCGTCTAGCGTCGCGCCGCGATCCAGGAGCAGCGCCTGCTCGGCAGAGGCCATCAGCGCCAGCCCGCCACCACTGATGTCGAGCAAGGGCATGTCGATGCTCACGGCGACGCCGTCGGGGCGCTTGACGGTCGTGCTCAGCATAAGCGGGTTGATGACCGGCGTTTCCAGCCGATAGTGCTCGCGGCGCTGCAGACGCAGCAGGGTGTCGGGGACGCGACCGATAAAGGCGGGGCGTCCGTCGTGTTCGGCTTGCGCCAAGCGGCCGAGGCTGAACTGGACTTTCACCCGGTCGACCAAAGTCGTGAACATAAGCTTGTCGGCGCGCAGCGCCCGCAGGTTCATTTCTTCGTCGCTGCCGATATCGAAGACAACGCCGCGATTGTCGGGCGTCAGCGCGATCAGCGAAGTGAGCAGGAAGGACTTTCCCTGATCGAAATAGACCGTGATCATCGCGTTCTTGTGGCTGACGGCGCGCAGAACGGCGAGGATTTCCGACTTCGAACGCAGCAGGTACTGGCTGTAGTCAGCGGCTTGCTCAAGTTCAAATCGAGGTTGAGATGGGTTTGCGTCGGTCTGAACGTCGGTCTCTGCCATTTTTTTACCGGATATCGTTTACTGCGGCGATTTTAAAGCAAATCGCCTGCCGGCGGAACGCCACGCGCAACGCGGCTAGGGCTTTTCCAGCGCTTGGGGCAGGGGCGAGAGGAATGGCGACGGCGACACCAACTCGCCGCGTTCGAGGCGGTAGAGCCAGGCGAGCAATTCGGAGACGGCGATGTAGAGTTGCGGCGGGATGCGCTGATCGAGATCAACCTGCATCAGCAGCGATATGAGTTCCGGCGATTCGTGGACATAGACGCCGTTTTCGCGCGCGCGCCGGATGATCTGCTCGGCGATTGCCCCGCGTCCCTTGGCAACGACGCGAGGCGCCGCGTCGGTCTGCCCGTAGGCCAGAGCGACGGCGCTCTTGCGCGGATCATCGTTGGCCTTGGCCATCCAGCGTACCTTCGCTTGCCGCCTCAACGCCCATCGCGGCGAGCGTTAATCCCGCTTCACCGAGTTGCGTGCGCAGCGCCAGGCCGCCAGCGCGGAGCAGCGTGCGCGTCTCGCTGTTGTCGGCATGCACGGCGATGGTGACCTGGTTGCCGTTCAAACGAATCTGCGCGTCGACCTCGCCCAGATTGGGCAACACCAGGCGCAGTCGCGTCGCCCAGCGTGCGGCGCTCTCGTCATCGTTGCTCCGCCGCGCAGCGTTCTCGTCGATCTCCCAGCGCATCTCCTGCCCCGGCCACACCTGCCCCTGCCAGGAAAAATTCTGCGTCGCCAGCGCCTCGAGTTGCTGCTGGACGACGGCCTGCGTTTGCGGCGCAACAATCTGCGCCAGCGCTTGTCCGCCGCCCGCCTTGTTCGCCTCGGCGCTGACTCCGGGCATCAGCTCGGCGGCCGGGCGCGCCGCCGCCAGCGCTGGCTCGCGCCCGGCTGGCGCCGCTGCCAGCGGCTGTTGTGCCGAACTCGCCGCCGCCTTGGCCTCGGCTTCGCCGCTCGCGGCTGCGCCAAAAGCCGACGGCGCCGAGAGCTTTCCTTGCGGTTCCTTGAGTAGCGCGGCTTGCGGAAAGCGACCCTCGACCCATTCGGCCTGATGCGACTCATAAAACATGCCGCTTTGCGAAATCGCCTGCTTGAGGAGCGGC
>JBBRXI010000155.1:0-6098 GCA_038248575.1 Burkholderiales bacterium
CACCTGCGGTGCTCGTGTTGGGCTGGCGCATTGCTGGTGCATGGACAGGCCGGTCGTCGCGCTCGAGCCCGGCGCCGACGCGCGTTGTTACTGTGCGCACTGTCTGGATCAGCGCGTCAGCGCGCAGCCTTCTCCGCCAACATGAGAATCGCGTCACGGTTGCTCGACGAGAAGCATTTTGCGGCGGCTTCGCGAAACGGCAGCCAGAGATAGGTGAGGTGCTCGTCGGGAGCGAGAACGATCGGCAAGGCCTGCGCCACTTCGAGCGAAAAGACGTGTTCGCGATTGTCGCGTACGCCGGGCGCGTAGCGATGACGCCATTCGACGAAAATCTCGAAGGTGTTGGTCAGTTGCCAGTCGCGAAAGGCGATCGGGCCGGCGACGATCCCGGTTTCCTCGGCGACTTCACGCACCGCCGTTTCGATCAGGCCCTCGCCGTCTTCCTGGCTGCCGGTCACCGATTGCCAGTAACCGGCGTGCAGCGCACGTTCGAGCAGCAGCACACGCAGCTGCGGCGTATGGATGACGACGAGGACCGAAACCGGGTTCTTGAACGGTTTCACCGGCGCAGGGCGGCGTCAGCGCGCGGGTCGTGTCGCAAAAACACCGCGCGCGCCGCGTCGTTCAGCTTTTGCCGGCCGCAGCATGCGGATCGGCGTGGACCTCGACCTGGACTTCAACCTTCTGACGCAGCCGGATGTGCAATTCGCGCAACTGCTTTTCGTCGACCGGACTCGGCGCGTCGGTAAGCAGACACTGCGCGCGCTGCGTCTTCGGGAAGGCGATCACGTCGCGGATTGATTCGGAGCCGGTCATCATCGTGACGATGCGATCGAGGCCAAAAGCCAGGCCGCCGTGCGGCGGCGCGCCGTATTTGAGTGCGTCGAGCAGGAATCCGAACTTGAGCTTCGCTTCTGCTTCGTCGATGCCGAGCGCCTTGAAAACCTGTTCCTGTATATCGGCGCGGTGGATACGTACCGAGCCGCCGCCAAGTTCCCAGCCATTGAGGACAAGGTCGTAAGCCTTGGCCAGACACTTGCCCGGATCGCTCGCGAGCAGCCCGAGATGTTCGTCTTTCGGACTCGTGAAGGGGTGGTGGCAGGCGACCCAGCGCTGGTTCTCGGCGTCGCGGTCGAACATCGGGAAATCGACGACCCACAACGGCTCCCACGCCTTGCCGTTGACAAAGCCCTTCTCGTGGCCGATTTTGACGCGCAAGGCACCGAGCGCGTCGTTGACGATCTTGGCCTTGTCGGCGCAGAAGAAGATCACGTCGCCCGACTCGGCCCCGGTGCGCTCGACGATGGCTTTAAGCGATGCGGCGTGCAGATTCTTGACGATCGGCGATTGCAGGCCGGCCTCGTTGAGCTGGCTGACGTCGTTAACCTTGATGTAAGCCAGGCCCTTGGCGCCATAAATCGCGACGAAGGTGGTGAAACCGTCGATTTCACTGCGCGTCAGCGCGGCGGCACCGCCCGGAACGCGCAGTGCAGCGACTCGACCGTCGACGCTATTGGCGGCATTGGCGAAGACCTTGAACGGGACATCCTTGACCAGATCGGTGATTTCGGCCAGTTCGAGCGTCACGCGCAGGTCGGGCTTGTCCGAGCCGTAGCGCGCCATGGCGTCGGCGTAGGAAAGGCGCGGGAAGGGATCGGGCAGGTCGGCGCCGATGGCTTCCTTGAACACGGTGCGGATGAGCTTCTCCATGATCGCCGTGATCTCGACTTCGTCGAGAAACGAGGTCTCGATATCGACCTGGGTGAATTCGGGCTGGCGGTCGGCGCGCAAGTCCTCGTCGCGAAAGCACTTGGTGATCTGGTAGTAGCGGTCGAAACCGGCGACCATCAAGAGTTGCTTGAAAAGCTGCGGCGACTGCGGCAGGGCAAAAAACTGGCCGGGATGAACGCGCGAGGGAACGAGGTAATCGCGCGCGCCTTCGGGCGTGCTTTTCGTCAGCATCGGCGTTTCAATGTCGATGAAACCGGCGTCGTCGAGGAAGCGGCGGAAGGCGCGCGCCGTCTGGTAGCGCAGTTGCATGTTCTTTTGCATCTGCGGTCGGCGCAGGTCGACGACGCGGTGCAGCAGGCGGACGTTCTCGGACAGGTTGTCCTCGTCGAGCTGGAACGGCGGCGTTACTGAAGGGTTGAGCACCTCGATCGCGTGGCAGAGGATTTCGATCTCGCCGCTCGGCATATTGGCGTTTACCGTACCGGCCGGGCGGGCGCGGACGCGCCCGGTGATTTTCAGGCAGAACTCGTTGCGGATCGATTCGGCGATGGCGAACATCTCCGGACGGTCCGGGTCGCAGACGACCTGAGCCAATCCTTCGCGGTCGCGCAGATCGATGAAAATGACGCCGCCGTGGTCACGGCGCCGGTGCGCCCAGCCGCACAGACTGACGTCCTGACCGATGGTTTGCGCGTTGACCTGACCGCAATAGTGAGTTCGCATGCTGTTTTCCGGGGTTACGAGTTGAGGTTGGGGGCGGGGGCGCGCGGCGCCATGCGCGCCGGCGGTGCGACAACGCCCATCGAAATGATGTATTTGAGTGCTTCGTCGACGTCCATGTCGAGTTCGATGGTGTCACTTTCGGGCAGCATCAGAAAAAATCCGGAGGTCGGATTGGGCGTTGTCGGGACATAGACACTCACGAACTGCCCGGCAAGATGGTTGACGACGTCGCCGCCTGGCCGGCCGGTCAAAAAAGCGATCGTCCACGATCCCTTGCGCGGGTACTCGATCAGCACGGCTTTGCGGAAAGCGTTGCCGGAGGACGAGAAAAGCGTGTCGGAGACCTGCTTGACACTGGTGTAGATCGAATTGACGACGGGAATGCGGGCGAGCAATTTCTCCCACCAGCCGACGAGTCGCTGTCCGATGAAGTTGGCAGCGAGCAGGCCGGTGGACAGGATAATCAACAGCGTCAGCACGACACCGGCGCCAGGGAGAACGAAGCCAAGGAGGCGATGCGGGTGCACCGATTCCGGCAGCAGACGCAGCGACTGGTCGGCGACACCGGCGATCAGCGACAGCACCCAGGCGGTGATCGCCAGAGGCACCCAGATCAGCAGGCCGGTAATGAAATAGCGCTTGATCAACTGCCCGCGCACGCTTCTGCCCCGGGGCATCCCTGGCACGGCGGGGCGCTTTCAGTTGCTTGCGGCTTGACCGTCGGCGTTTTGCCGCCACCCTTGAAGTCGGTCGCGTACCAGCCGTTGCCTTTCAACTGAAAACCTGCCGCAGTCACCTGTTTGGCATAGGCGGCCGTGCCGCATTCGGGGCAGACGCTCAGCATCGAGTCGCTCAATTTTTGCAGATGATCCTTTTCGAAACCGCATGAATCGCAGCGATAGGCGTAGATCGGCATGGCTTACCTTCAATGAACACCAAAAGAAGCCGATTATACCTGAACAAACAGGGGCTTCACGGGCCTGAGTACCCGTCAGATGAGGGCAAAGCCGCCGTTTTCAAGCGCTCAGACGAGGCGCAGATAGGCCTGTGTCAGTGCCTGGCCCCAGAACAAAGCGAGCAAACCGGCAGCGGCGAGGTACGGGCCGAACGGGATTGGCACATTGCGCCCACGCTTGGCGAGCACGATGAGCGCGACGCCGACCACTGCGCCGACCAGCGACGAGAGCAAAATGGTGAGCGGCAGGATCTGCCAGCCCATCCAGGCGCCGAGCGCGCCGAGTAGCTTGAAGTCGCCGTAACCCATGCCTTCCTTGCCGGTCGCCAGCTTGAATCCCCAATAAACCGACCACAGCGCCATATAGCCGGCGATCGCGCCAACGACTGCCGATTGCAGATCGGTATAGGTGCCGAAGACGTTAAACAGCAGCCCGGCCCAGAGCAGCGGCAGCGTAATACTATCGGGCAGCAATTGCGTGTCGAGGTCGATGAAGGTTAGCGCGATCAGAGACCAGATGAGCAGCAGGGCGCCGATGGTCGGCCAGCCGCCGCCAAAATGCCCCGCGGCAAACGCCGAGAGCAGACCGGTGAGCGCTTCGACGACCGGATACCGTGGTGAAATGGATTTGCCGCAAGCCGAACATTTTCCGCGCAAGACGACCCAGCTGATGACCGGGACGTTCTCCAGTGCGCTGATGCGATGGCCGCACTCCGGACAGCGCGAGCGCGGCCGGGAGAGGGATAACGGCGGGTAGTCCGGGGCGCTTTCGCCACGCAATTCGGCGCATTGGCACTGCCAGTCGCGCTCCATCATCTTGGGCAAGCGATGAACGACGACGTTGAGGAAGCTGCCGACCACGAGACCGAGAACGCCGCAGGTAACGACCAGGGCGCTCGCGGACAATTGGGTTGGGTCAAAGAGGCTAAGTATCGCGTCGGGCAACATCAAACGACAGCACCGAGCTTAAAGATCGGCAGGTACATGGCGATGACCATGCCGCCGATAAGCACGCCGAGAACGACCATGATTATTGGCTCCATCAGGCTCGACAGCGCTTCAACCGCGTCGTCGACTTCCTGTTCGAAGAAGTCGGCGACCTTGCCGAGCATTGAATCGAGGGCACCGGATTCCTCGCCAATCGCCACCATCTGGTTCACCATGTTCGGGAACAGTTCGCTGTTCTGCATCGCGGAAGTGAGGCTGGTGCCGGTGCTCACTTCGCTCTGAATCTGCCGGGTGCCGACCTTGTAGACGTAGTTGCCGGCGGCGCCACCAACCGAATCGAGCGATTCGACGAGGGGAACGCCGGCGGCGAACATAGTCGACAAGGTTCGCGTCCAGCGGGCAATGACCGACTTGCGGATGATCGGGCCGAACAACGGCAGGCGCAGGAACAACCGGTCGAAGGCGATTTGCATCGCTTCCGAACGTTTGAGCAGGTAGAAAAAAGCGAAGATGGATCCGCCAATTCCGAAAAATATGGCCCACCAGTATTGCGTGAAAAAATCTGAGACGGCAATGACGAGCAGCGTCGCTGCAGGCAAATCGGCCCCGAAACTTTTGAACACGTCCTTGAACGCCGGGATGACGAAAATCATGATGACCGACGTAATGATGAAGGCGACGATGAGGATGGCTACGGGATAGAACAACGCGGCCTTGATCTTCGACTTGATGGCGATCATTTTTTCTTTGTAGGTCGCCAGTCGGTCGAGCAATGTTTCAAGAATGCCGGCCTGCTCGCCCGCGGCAATCAGATCGCAATACAGCGAGTCGAAGTGCAGCGGGAACTTGCGGAACGCCTGCGACAGAGAACTCCCGGTTTCAACGTTGGATTTAATGTCGAGCAGGAGTTTTCCGACGGCCGGATTGTCGTGGCCCCGGCCGACGATATCGAAGGTTTGCAGCAAGGGAACGCCGGCCTTCATCATCGTCGCCAACTGGCGGGTAAACAGCGCAATGTCCTTTTCGGTGACCCTGCCTCCCTGCCTGAAGCCCTGCTTCGAGATCTTGGTCGCGAGGATACCCTGACGGCGAAGCGTGGCATTGACGACGGCAACGCTCGTCGCGCGCTGTTCGCCGCGAACGATTTTGCCCGCCTTGTTTTTTCCGGCCCAGAGAAAAGTATGCTCCTTGACTTCCTGCGCGCGCCGTGTGGATTTTGTTGCCGTAGCCATGCGGTCCCCCTTACCTGTCCCTAGATGTTGGTACTGCCCAGGACTTCCTCGAGCGAGGTCAGCCCCTGCTTGGCCTTGAGCAGGCCGGAGCGACGCAGATCATTGACCCCTTCGCGATGAGCCTGGTCGGCGATGTCGAGCGCCGACCCGTTGGCCATGATCAGGCGTTGGATTTCTTCGCTCACCGGCATCACCTGATAGACGCCGACCCGTCCCTTGTACCCACTGTTCTGGCAGCGCTCACATTCGCTGGGGCCGAAGAGCGTCCAGCCGCCGTCAAGGTCGGCTTCAGTAAAACCGGCGTTGAGCAGCGCCTCGGTCGGCGCATGCAAGGGCCTCTTGCAGGTACACAGGCGGCGAACAAGTCGTTGCGCGGTGATCAGCAGGACACTCGAGGCAATGTTGAACGTCGGCAGACCCATGTTCATCAGGCGGGTCAGCGTCGACGGGGCATCGTTGGTGTGTAGCGTTGACATCACCATGTGTCCGGTTTGCGCTGCCTTCACCGA
>JBBRXI010000156.1:0-6089 GCA_038248575.1 Burkholderiales bacterium
GTGCGCCAATCCGATGCGCACGCCTGGGCAGAGATCTGGATTGCCGGTAAAGGCTGGCTTCGCGTGGACCCGACGGGAGCCGTCGCGCCATCGCGCATCGAACGCGGGATCGTCGCCGCACTGCCCGTCGGAGACGCCCTGCCGACCGGACTGCGCATCAATTCGGATTGGCTGCGTGGCCTGCGCCACCGCTGGGAAGCGACTAACAACGCGTGGAATCAATGGGTCCTCGCATACAACCTGCAGCACCAGCGCGACCTGCTCGCCAAGTTCGGCTGGCGCGATGCCGACTGGCGTGACATGGTGATGGCGTTGGCCGTACTCGGTGCCGTGCTGCTCTTTATCGTCACGCTATGGACCTTGTGGACGCGTCGCGCAGCGACGCCGGCGCAACGCGCCTGGCGGCGCTTTTGCAGTAAACTCGCAGCACTCGGCATTGCCCGCGCGCCCTGGGAGGGGCCGCGTGATTTTGCCGCGCGCGTAGCCCGTGAGCGCGCCGAATTCGGCATACTGGCTGCCGAGGCCGCCGGCCATTACGCCGACCTAAACTACGGTAAAAGTGAGGAGCAGCAATTGCTCAAGTTGCGCGACTGCGTCCGCCGCGTACCGGCCACATGGAGAACACCGCTTTGAGAAACAGAGCCTCGCGTGCGCGTCGCGCGATATTTCTTTTTGCCCTGGCCGGACTGCTACTGCCCGCACCCGGTCATGCGGCCAAGCCGGTGTCGCCAAGGCTGCGACCACCCGCATTCGCCACGCTGCCGGAAGTGCGCGCCTTTATTGTCGACATGCACGAGCAGTACGGCTTTGACATCGCGCAACTGAACGCCGATTTTTCTAAAATCCGCTCGAACGAGACGGTTCTGCGCGCCATCCGGCCGGCCGCCGTCCCCGAGTTGCAACGCTCGTGGCAACGCTACCGCGAGCGCTTCGTCAACGCGCGGCGGATCGGCCACGGGCTGAGCTTCTGGGAGCACAACGCGGTGGCGCTCGCGCGTGCACAAGCCGTCTATGGTGTCGCGCCCGAGATCGTCGTGGCGATTATCGGCGTCGAGACCGAGTACGGCCGCAACATGGGCAAGTTCAGCGTTCTTGAGGCGCTCGCGACGCTGGCTTTCCACTACCCGCCGCGCGCGCCGTTTTTCCGCGCCGAGCTCGAACACTACCTGCGGCTGGCGCGGGAAAATCGTTTCCCCGCACTGGCACTCAAGGGCTCGTATGCCGGCGCGATTGGCATCCCGCAATTCATGCCGAGCAGCCTGCGCAACTACGCGGTCGATTTTGACGGCGACGAGCGCATCGACCTGTCGCGCAGCACGAGCGACGCGATCGGCAGTGTCGCCCGTTATCTGCAGTTGCACGGCTGGCAGGCCGGCGCGCCGGTCGCCGTGCCGGCCTTCGTCGCCGGCGACCCGACGGCGCTGATCACGGCCGGCATCAAGCCCGCGCTGTCCGTGGCCGAATTCGCGCAAGCCGGCGTCGGCGTCGTCGGCGACGCGACCGCACTCGGCGAGCGGCCGGGTGCGCTGATCGACCTCGTAAGCCCCGATCAGCCGACCGAATACTGGGTCGGCTTCGCTAATTTTTACGCCATCACGCGCTATAACCGCTCGAGCTTCTACGCGATGGCCGTCTTCCAGCTCGCCGAGGCGCTGCGCGACGCGCACCGGCAGACGCGCGAATAATTCGTCGAAACCTTCGGCCGGCGCGTCAGAGCAGGGTGTCGCGGTCAACGCCGCCGCGCTTGATCACGCGGCGCAACTGGTCGAGCGCCTCGATCTGGATCTGGCGAACGCGCTCGCGCGTCAGTTCGAGCTCGGTGGCGATCTCCTCGAGCGTACTCGTTTCGCTGCCGCCAAGTCCGTAGCGGCGCTCGAGCACCCGGCGTTGCTTGTCCGGCAATTGCGCGACCCAGCCGCTCACCAGATGACCAACTTCGTTCGACTGCAGCAAGGTCGCCGGATCGATCGCGTTGTCGTCGGCGATGGCGTCAGCGACCGTGTGGCTCGGGTCGATCTCGAGCGGCGCATCAAGCGAGGCAATGTGCTCGCTGAGCGCAATGGCGCGCCGCACGTCGTCGACCGGACGATCGATCAGGTGAGCGATCTGCTCGAGCCGGATATCCCGGCCGTTAGCCAGTTCGAGATGGCGGAAGGCGCGCAGGATGAGATTGATTTCCTTGACGACATGGACCGGCAGACGGATCGTCCGCGACTGGTTCATGATCGCACGCTCGATGCTTTGCCTGATCCACCAGGTCGCGTAGGTCGAAAAACGGAAGCCGCGCTGGGGATCGAACTTCTCGATCGAGTGCATCAACCCGAGGTTGCCTTCCTCGATCAGGTCGAGCAGCGGAATGCCGCGATTCAAGTAGCGTTTGGCGATGTTCACGACGAGCCGCAGATTGTGCTCGATCATTTTTTGCCGCGCCGAAAATTCGCCGGCTTGCGCGCGGCACGCCCAGTCGTACTCTTCCTGCGGTGTAAAAAGTGGCTTGGCGCCGATCTCGTTGAGGTAGTGCTGGGTAACGTCGTTGAGGAGGTCTACCTCGGGCGTGGTCGCCGCGGCCTCGTCGTCGGTTTCGCTGAGAAAGCCGTCCTCGGAGCCACCCGCTTCCGTAAGCTCGCCGGCGAAGCTTTCCTCGGAATCGGGATGGGCGGCCATGTTCAGCGCTGGGGCAGGTATTTCAGCGGGTCGACTGGCTTGCCCTGACGGCGGACCTCGAAATGCAGCTTCACCTGGTCGGCGTCGGTATTGCCCATTTCGGCGATCTTCTGATTGCGCGTGACGCTCTGCCCTTCCTTGACGAGAATCGTCTGGTTGTGCGCGTAAGCCGACAGATAGGTGTTGTTGTGCTTGATGATCACGAGTTTGCCGTAGCCACGCAGCCCGGTCCCGCTGTAGACAACCTTGCCGTCCGCCGCGGCGACGATGGGATCGCCGGGTTTGCCGGCGATGTCGACGTCCTTGCTACCACCTTCGCTGAAGCCGCCGATGACCTTGCCGGAGGCCGGCCATATCCACGCCACGTCGTCGCCGTTCGCCACTGGCTCAGCCGGCTTGTTTTCGGCTTTCGCCTCGGGCTTCACCTCCGGCTTGAGTTCAGGCGTGACTTCGGCGCGTGGGAGCAGCGCTGAGTTGTCGGCCGGTTTGCCTTGCGCCAGAGCGAGCGCTTGGTCGGAGTAAGGCTCCTTGCCCCCTTTCGGCTCGCGTTTGAGCGACTCGGTGTTGCTGCCGAGCGGCCGGGCGAAGACCGGTTCCGACGTTATCGGTGCCGTCGAGGCCACCGCCGAAGCGGAGCTCCCCGGAACGCCCTGCGGCTTGACCTTGAGCACCCTGCCCGGCGTAATGCGGCCCGGGCTGTCGATCGCGTTCATGGCGATCAGTTCGCGAAAATCCATGCCGTGGTCGCGGGCGATGCTGTAGAGCGTATCGCCGCTCTTGACGGTGTAGGTATCGCGCACTTCACTGGGGGCCGCCGGCGCCGGCCGCGGCTGAGCGTTGCGTTCGTCAACCGGCGCCGGCGCCCGGCTGGCGCATCCGGCGACGAGCAGCACAACGGCCGTGGCACTGACGACAACGGCCTGACCGAAACTGACGCAACTACGATTAGTCTTCATTCAAGTCCTGAGAGTAACGGAACGAAACGGACAGTATCCAAACGGGTTTCAACGATGCCCTCGGCACGCCGTTCGACAAGCAAAAGACGCTGTTCGGCTGTCCCCAGCGGCAGCACCATTCTGCCACCAAGTGCCAGCTGCTGCAAAAGCGCCTGCGGGACGCGCGCCGTGGCGGCGGCGACGATGATGGTGTCGTACGGCGCCGCTTCCGGCAGCCCCAAGTGACCGTCACCGTATTTGAGTCGTACCCTGAACTCGCCGATCGCGCGCAGATTGACTTTCGCTTTGGCGAGCAGCGCTTCGATGCGTTCAATGGCGAACACCTCGCTCGTCAGCTGCGCCAGCACCGCCGCCTGATAGCCGCAGCCGGCACCAATTTCGAGCGTCTTGCCGAGTTCGCGACCGGCGCACAAGACCTCAATCATGCGGGCGACGACGTAGGGCTGTGAAATCGTCTGGGCGAAACCGAGCGGCAGCGCCGTGTCTTCGTAAGCGCGCGAGGCGAGCGCTTCTTCGACGAAGACGTGACGCGCCACGGCGGCGATCGCCGCTAGAACGCGCTCGTCGGTGATCCCGTGCGCGCGCAGGCGGGCGATCATGCGCTGACGCGTTCGCTGCGACGTCATCCCGACACCCGCAAGAACCGCGCTCATTGCGCCAGCCAGCGGCGAATCAGCGGCAGCTGCGCGGTGTGCGTGAGATCGATCTGCAGCGGAGTAATCGAGACCTGATGCTGGCTCACGGCGAAGAAGTCGGTGCCCTCCCCGGCGTCCTGCGCCGCGCCGGCGGCACCCACCCAGTACACCGTTTCATTGCGCGGCGTCGTCGCGCGCACAACCGGTTCGGCCTTGTGGCGCTTGCCGAGCCGGGTAACCACCTTGCCGCGCAACGCCCCATAGGGAATGTCGGGAACGTTGACGTTGAGTAGAACCGGATCGCGCGCGGCTTCGCGCGCGATCAGCTCGACGAGTTCGCGCGCGATACGTGCCGCGCTCTCAAAGTTGGCGCCAACCTTGCTACACAGCGAGACGGCGATCGACGGAATGCCGAGAAGAAAGCCCTCGGTGGCGGCGGCGACGGTTCCCGAATAGATCGTGTCGTCGCCCATATTGGCGCCATGGTTGATGCCCGAGACGACGATGTCGGGCAGACTGTCGAACATACCGGTCACCGCCAGATGGACACAGTCGGTGGGCGTTCCGTTCACGTGGTAAAAGCCGTTGGCCGCACGTTTCATCGACAGCGGCCGGTCAAGGGTGAGCGAATTGCTGGCGCCGCTGCGGTCGCGTTCGGGGGCAACGACAGTGACTTCGCCGACCGCCGCCAGCGCGCGCGCCAGACAGTCGATCCCCGGCGCAAAATAGCCGTCGTCGTTGCTCAGCAAAATTCGCATATCAGCCCAGGCGGTCAATGGATGAAACGTGGATACAAAAAACCGGCGGGAGGCCGGCTAGGGATAATCGGACGGGCCTGCCGCCTGATTCTGCGCCGCGCAGCGGGATGCCTGCGACGCCGCGTCGAACGGAAATTATACGGGTATTCCGAAGCCAGCGCGAAAGCAAGCGGCCGCGACGATGCTGGCGCGGTGCTCTGCCCGGCCAGATCTTATCTCGGTCGGAGTGACCGGCTGCCGGTAAAACAAGCGCTGCGCAAGCGCAGCCGATCGCTGTACACCACGCAAAATTCAGTGCTGCAAATCTTCCGTACGCGCACCGGCACGCGCCGGATCGACGATCCTCGCGAGTTCGATAAACATGTTCTTGATCGTGTACAGAACCATGATCGCGCCGGTAATCGGCATGCACGCGTAAAGCCATTTCTTTGACATCGCGAAAGCCGTCGTCCGCTCCTCGGTGTGGAGCAGAAGTTCGGTCGAGTACCAGAAGAAAATAGCGATAAAGACCAGCGACATCAGCTCGACGAGCAGACGGTAGGCGAAGCGGGCGCGCACGCTTTTGAGGTACTTCGAGATCCAGTCGCCGACACTGAAATGGCTGTGTGTAACCCATACCGCCGCGGCGCCGTAGAAAATCAGCGCGCCGTAGAGCAGTTCGAGGATTTCGTCGAACCAGTGCATCGACATGATCGGGAAGAAACGCACGACGATGTTGAAGGTCAGGATGACGGTAATGGCGACAAATAGTGCGATGCAAATCCATTCGAGAACCAGGATCAGGCCTCGGTCGATTCGGCTGAGCACGGAGTGCATGGTGTTTTTCATGGTGTCTTCTCTTGATTTGGCGGCGTTCAACTGGCCGCGCCCATGACGTAGTTCGGCAGCCACAGCGCAATTTCGGGGACGAAGGCGCAGAGAATGGTCACCGCAAGAATCGCCACGAGATAGGGAATGCACTCGTAGGCGAGGTTCCACAGCCCGACCTTGGCGAAACTTTCGACGGCAAAGAGACACATGCCGACCGGCGGCGTCAGGTTGCCGATCATGATGAGCAGCGTCATGACGACGCCGAA
>JBBRXI010000157.1:0-6078 GCA_038248575.1 Burkholderiales bacterium
ATGAAACGCGGCGTCAGCGAGGAGCAGTTCGCCGCGCTCGAGCGCTTCGAAGACTCGCCTCTCTTCGACGAGCAGCAGAAAGCGGCGCTCGCCTACGCCGAAGCGATGACGCGCAGCGATGCGCGCGTCAGCGACGAACTGATGCGGCGGCTCAAAGCCCGGTTCGACGACGACAGCGTGATCGAACTCACGGCCATCATCGCTTTCCAGAATATGTCGAGCAAGTTCAACGCCGCGCTGGACGTCGCGCCACAGGGTTTTTGCCGGCTCAGCCAGCAGGAAGATTCCTGAGCAGCCAAAGCAGGCCGCTGAGGGTGAAGAATGAAGCGATCGTCGTCACCAGCAGGGCCACTGCGCTGAACTCTTCCTGGCGATAAGCCTGGGCGAGCGTCGGGTAAATGCCGATCATCGGCATCGCGGCGAGCACAATGACCGCCATGCGCAAGTCAGCGGCGATGGGCGGCAGACCGAGCAGCGGCAAAACAGTCACCGTGAGCAGCACGGCAAGCGGGTGGAAGAAAAGTTTGCCGAGCACCACTGGTGCGACTTGCGAAGCTATCCCGCGTAGCGGAAGTCCGACCAAGGTCCCACCGACGACAAAAAGCGCCAGCGCACTGCACGTACTGGCCAGCATATCAACCGTGCGCACGATCGGCTCGGGCAAGGTCCAGCCGAGCAGCGATACGGCAAGCCCGGCCAGCAAGCCGATCACCAGCGGATTTCGCGCCAGGCGGACGAGCGCGTTGCGCAGCGCCCGCCAACGCCCGGCGGCGCCGCCTTCGCCGCCCGCCATCGAAAGCAGCAGCGGCAGGACGAAGAGGTTTTCGACGACCATATTGAGCGCCAGCGCGACCCCGGCGACCGGTGCCATGGTGAGCAGCAGGATCGGATAGCCGATATAGGCGGTGTTCGGACACGCCATGCCCATGACGCGAATGGTGCTCGCCGTCGGCGACAGCCGGCCGACGCGCCGGGACCATTGATAACCGCAGGCGATGATGAGTAGCGAGCCGGCGAGATAGGCGAGCAGATAGGTCGGATTGAAAATTTCGCCGATCGGCCGCTGCGCGACCGCGCGAAAGAGCAGCGCCGGCAGGGCGAGCGTGATGACGAACTTGCCGAAAATGCGCATGTCGGTCTTGGCAAACAGTCCAGCGCGCGTCAGCCCATAGCCGATCAGGATAATCGCGTAAATCGGGCTGGTGATCGACAGGATATCGCGCATGGAGAGCGTTTGCTGAGGCCGGGACAGCGGCGCATTATCCCACGCCCGGGGCTGACTTTTGCCAGCAGACTCGCTGCCGCTCGAAGCCGACAGCACCTGTTGACCGTTTTCGCCAGCGGCCATTAGACTGGTGCCGAGCGATACGAGACAAACGATGGCAGCAGATTGACCCAGAGCACTTGCTTAACAATAACGCGAGGTCGATGGGAGCGAAGCGTGCGTCGTCGATATGTTCTCGCAACATCCAGCTGCGCCTGGCCAATGAAAGCATCGCAATGTCAAAACGTCGTTATTCGCTCGCCGTGCAAATGCTCCTTCCGCCTGATTACCGGAATGACAAGGGTTTTATCGGCGACCTTAGGGTATTGCGTTCACTCGAATTCGACGCGGTCGAGCTGAACATTCGCGATCCGGAGCGAGTGCAACCCGATGACCTCAGGCGCTTTCTCTCCGATTTCGGCTTGACGCTTACAATGTTCGCTTCGGGCGCGACCGCCAAAGCGCAGAATCTGTCGCTCGCCTCGACCGACGAGGCCGAGCGGAAAGGGGCGATCGAACACACCAAAGGCTTCCTGGCGTTCGCGTCGGAGTTGGGCGCCGGGGTCATCGCCGGTTTTCTCAAGGGCACCATGGCGCAGACCAGCGAAGCGCATCGGCTCAAATTGGTCGAATCGATCGCAGAACTGGCTCCTGTCGCCTCGCGCTACAAGACGCCTCTGCAGATAGAGGCGATCAATCGTTTCGAGTCGCCGCTCGGGCGCTCGCTCGACGAAACCTACGAGTTGATCAGGGGCTGCGACCACGAGTATCTGTGGATCCTGCCCGACACCTGGCACATGAACATCGAGGAGTCCAATATGGACGCCGCGATAGTCCGTCACCGAGGGCATTTCGGATCGTTCCACCTATCCGACAACAACCGCTTCTTTCCGGGTTTTGGCGGTATCGATTTCAAGCGAATCATCGGGGTGCTGGAAGCCTGCGGATACGCGGGCATGCTTGCCATTGAAGGAAATATCAAAACGAGTTTTGCCGACGATATCAAAGCTTCGGCGTCCTTCCTCGATCCGATTCTGCGCGCCTGACGGCAGGCGTTAACGCTATGGCGCGGACGCCTGTGGACGACGTCGGCGTGGGAGTGCCGGAAATGTTGCGATAGAAGGTTTCGTTCATACACGCTATGCTCTCTGCGAAATGACGCAATAAAAATTAGAACGTTCGAACCAGTCGTTATCACGATCAAATGAACACCGATGGTCAACTTGTTCCTGATGATATTCGTCCCCGACATCACGCTGGAAATCCCCAAACTGCTCATGCCGACCCTTTTCCGATAAGCTTGATGCCATGAAGGGACTCATTACGGCGGCCCAGGCGGCGGCCCTTGTCAAAGACCGGAGCTGCTTGGCGATTCAAGGTTCCGGCGGCGGCGTCGGCGAGCCTACAGCGCTGATCAAGGCCCTGGGGGAGCGCTTCGGGCAGGAAGGTTCACCGCGCGGCATTACCGTGGTGCACTCGACCGGACTCGGCGACAAAAAAGAGATCGGCATGGACTTCCTGGCCAGCGAAGGGCTGGTCAAGCGTGATATCGCCGGGCACCTGGGAATGGCCCCGAAGATGGGCAAGCTCATCCAGGAAAATAAGGTCGAGGCCTACAACTTCCCGCAAGGCGTCCTGGCCCATATGTATCGGGCCGTCGCGGCCCGCACGCCGGGCGTCATCACCAAGGTCGGGCTGGAGACCTACATCGACCCGCGCATCGAAGGCGGGAAGATGAACGAGATCACCACCGAGGACCTCGTCAAGGTGATCGAGATCGAAGGCGAGGAGTGGCTCTTCTGGCCCGGTTTCAAGTTCGACGTGGCTTTCATCCGAGGGACCACGGCGGATACGCGCGGCAATATTTCTTCCGAAGAGGAAGGCGCGTTCCTCGAGGGCATCTCGATCGCCCAGGCCGTCAAGGCGACCGGCGGCGTGGTGATCGCGCAGGTCAAATACCTGGCCGAGGCCAAGACCCTTGACCCGCACCTGGTGCGGATTCCCGGCATCTGCGTCGATTACGTGGTCGTCGATCCCGAACAGAAGCAGACTTGTCTGGATGTGTACAACCCGTCCTATTGCGGCCATATCAGGGTTCCGATCGAAAGTATCCCGCCCATACCGCTCGATGAACGCAAGGTCATCGCCCGGCGCGCGGCCAAGGAGATCTTCAAGGGCGCGGTGGTCAATCTCGGAGTCGGCCTGCCTTCGGGCGTCGCCGCGGTGGCGACTGAAGCAGGTTTCATCGACGATTTCACGCTGACCGTCGAGCAGGGCGCGGTGGGCGGCACGCCGGTCGGCGGCGTCACCTTTGGCATGGCCTACAACCCCGAAGCCATCGTATCGATGGACGCTCAGTTCGCCTTCTACGACAGCGGTGGACTCGACGTGGCCTTCCTCGGCATGGCCGAAACGGACCGCGAGGGCAACGTGAATTCGAGCAAGGTCGGCAGTATGCTGGCCGGTTGCGGGGGCTTCATCAACATTACCCAGAACGCCAAGAAAGTCGTTTTCTGTGGCACCTTCACCGCCAAGGACTTCGCCTGCCGCGTCGGCGATGGAAAGCTCGTGATCGAATGCGAGGGATCGCTGCGCAAGTTCGTCGCCAAGGTCAACCAGATCACCTTCAGCGCACGATACGCCCGGCGCGCCCGACAGCCGGTCCTCTACATCACCGAACGGGCGGTGTTCCGCTTGTGCGAAGACGGACTGCACCTGACGGAAATCGCGCCGGGTCTGGATGTGGAGAAGGATATCCTGGCGCACATGGACTTTCGGCCCATCGTCGATGCCGATCTCAAGACCATGGATCCTGCGCTTTTCAGATAAATGATTTAGGCATAAAGATTGATGGCGAATTGAAGCCGTTTGATCGGGTCCATCGGGATGGAAGATATGCTCAAGGTCCTCGAAAACGATCCCCTTGCCGCGCTCGGTCAGCGCCGACCGCGCTGGCTCTCGGGCATTGTCGGCGGCGCGCGGCCTTCCCGCTATTCGAAGAGCCCTGCGTTGTGGAATACGCTTTTCGGCAAGCTCGGTCTGGACGCTGCTTTCGTCGCCTTCGACCTGCCGCGCGCCGAAGACATGTCGACATTTCTGAAGGCCTTCCTGGACGAACCGGGCGCGCTCGACCTGACCGTGACAAACCCCTACAAGGCGACCGCCTGGAAAGCGCTTTCCAGTCTCGCGCCGGCGCATGGATGGTCCCTTGCGGCGAGCTATCGGGTCGAAGTGCTCGGATGCCTGAATCATCTGATCGTCGATCGGGAGTGTGGCCGTCTGGTCGCTGACAACACCGACGGAGTCGGCATGCTGCGGGCGCTGGAGGCGGCGCTCGGCCCGGTCCGTACGGGCGGCGTACCGCAGACGCAGCGCTTGGCAGGCCAACGCGCGCTCGTCGTGGGCGCGGGCGGGGCGGGGGCTGCAATAGGTTTGGAGTTGGTGCGTTCCGGCGTCGACTTGACTCTCGTCGACATCGCCGCGACGGACGCGCGCGCGCTCGCCGAGCGGCTTGCCCCGTATGCCGCGATTCCCATAGGAAGCGGCGATTGGAGCCTCATTTCGCGCGTCGCACCGAGGTGCGGAATAATCATCAGCGCGATCAGCGCCGGCTCGCCCCTCGGCGCGGCGGACATCGCCCGGCTGCCGGCCGATACCCTGTTTGCCGATACCCGATACGGGGCGACGGCTGAATTCGCGCGCGCCGCCGGCGAAGCCGGGAGGTCGTCGAACGGTCGCGTGATTGACGGCCAGGCCATGCTGTTCGGCCAGTTCGTGGCCGCGGCCGCTTTGGCATGTCCGATTGCGGGCGTCAAGATCGAATCGCTGGAACAGGCCGTCGCCGAAATGGAAGGGCGATAGCACGATCGCCGATTATTTACCATAAGAACTCGGTCCTGACGTGCGCGTCAACGCACTGTTTCCCGGATTTATCGATACTGAAATGCAGGCGGCGGTATTCGCCGACAAGGCCGATATGGCGAAATTTCTTCCCACCATAATGCTCGGCCATTTTGGCGAACCCGATGATGTGGCCAAGGCGGCGCTCTGGCTGTTGTCGCCCCAGTCGTCTTGTGACACTGGGGTGAGACTCGACGTATCCGGGGGACGTTAAACCAAAGACCCGGACGGAAAAACCTTACTACCCTGATCGCCGATTGAGCAAGGGGGATGCACGCGCTGCCGAGAGCTTACACGCCCAGCTTCGATCGACGCAGCATCTCGACGTCGTTGAACGGGCGGGTCGGTATGTATCCCGGAATCGGCAGAATGCGCTCATGGATGATGTCGATGAACCAATCGGCCTGCGGGAAGAAGTGCTCTTCCAACTCAAACGCCGGGGTAATCCAGTTGCGCGAGCCCAGCACAACAGCAGGAGCGTCGAGATAATCGAAGCATAGGTCGTTGATGTTGCGGGCCAGATCGTTCAAGTACGAACCCCGGTCGCAAGCATCGCTGGAGAGCAGGATCTTGCCGGTCTTCCTCACCGACGCGATCACTTTTTCGTAAGCAAAGGGCACCATCGAGCGCGCATCGATGACTTCGGCGCTGATACCATATTTTTCTTTGAGCAAGGTAGCCGCTTCCAGCGCCCGATAGAGCGTCGCACCGATGGTCAGGATCGTGATGTCCGTGCCGACGCGCTTGATGTCCGGCTCACCGATCGGAATCTCATAGCTGCCAACTGGAACACCACCGGCGTGAAATTGCTCGGCAACATCGTACAAGCGCTGGCTTTCAAAGAAGATCACCGGATCGGTGCCATTCAGAGCCGTCGTCATCAGTCCTTTCGCGTCATAGGGCGTCACCGGGAA
>JBBRXI010000158.1:0-6040 GCA_038248575.1 Burkholderiales bacterium
ACCTGAAGCGCGAGGATTTGAATCATACCGGCGCGCACAAGATCAACAACTGCATCGGGCAGGCGATGCTCGCCCGGCGCATGGGCAAACCGCGCGTCATCGCCGAGACCGGGGCCGGTCAGCACGGTGTGGCGACGGCGACGGTCGCCGCGCGCTACGGCATGGAGTGTGTCGTCTACATGGGCTCCGAGGACATCCGGCGCCAGGCGGCCAACGTCTATCGCATGAAGTTGCTCGGGGCAACCGTCGTCCCCGTCGAGAGCGGGTCGAAGACCTTGAAAGACGCGCTCAACGAAGCGATGCGCGACTGGGTGACCAACGTTTCGAACACCTTTTACATCATCGGCACGGTCGCCGGCCCGCATCCCTACCCGATGATGGTGCGCGACTTCCAATCGGTGATCGGCCAGGAGTCGATCACCCAGATGCAAGACCAGTGCGCGCGCCAGCCCGACGCGGTGATCGCGTGCGTCGGCGGCGGCTCGAACGCGATGGGGATTTTCCATCCCTATATTCCGCATGCCGAGGTTCGTCTGATCGGCGTCGAGGCGGCGGGCTCGGGGATCGAAACCGGGCGCCACGCGGCGTCGCTCACCGCTGGCCGCCCGGGCGTTCTGCACGGCAACCGTACCTATCTTCTGCAGGACGAGAACGGCCAGATCATCGAAACGCACTCGGTGTCGGCCGGTCTCGATTATCCCGGCGTCGGGCCCGAGCACGCCTGGCTCAAGGACAGCGCGCGCGCCGAATATGTGACGATCACCGACGACGAGGCGCTCGCCGCCTTCCACAAGCTCTGCCGTCTCGAAGGCATCATCCCGGCGCTCGAGTCGAGCCATGCTGTCGCCTATGCCGCCAAACTGGCGCCGACCTTGTCGAAGGACAAGATCCTGCTCGTCAACCTGTCGGGACGCGGTGACAAGGATATCCACACCGTTGCCGAAAAATCGGGGATTACCTTCTGATGTCAAAAATAAAAAGTACATTCGAGCGCCTGCAGGCGCAAGGGCGCAAGGCGCTGATTCCGTTCATCACCGCCGGCGATCCGAGCCCGTCCCTGACCGTTTCGCTGATGCACGCAGCGGTCGACGCTGGCGCCGACATTGTCGAACTCGGCGTTCCCTTTTCCGACCCGATGGCCGACGGGCCGACGATACAGCGCGCTTCCGAGCGCGCCTTAAAGCAGGGTGTCAGCCTGCGCCAGGTGCTCACCATGGTCGCCAGCTTTCGCGTCGATGACCGGCAAACGCCGGTCGTCCTCATGGGCTACGCCAATCCGATCGAGTCGATGGGCGTCGGGCTATTCGCCGCCAGCGCGCGGGACGCCGGAGTCGACGGCGTCCTCGTCGTCGATTACCCGCCCGAAGAGAGCGCCGACTTCGCCGATGCGATGCGTGCGAACGGGCTCGACCCAATCTTCCTGCTCGCGCCGACCTCGACGCCGGCACGCATTGCCCAGGTCGCCGAGCTGGCAAGCGGCTATGTCTATTACGTCTCGCTCAAGGGCGTTACTGGTTCGGCGCAACTTGACGTCGCCGCGGTCGCCGCGCGCATACCGGAGATCCGCGCCAGCACAGGGGTCCCGGTCGGCGTCGGGTTTGGCATTCGTGACGCGCAAACGGCTGGCGCTGTGGCGCTCGTCGCCGACGCCGTTGTTGTCGGTAGCCGGATCATCGAAGAGATCGAGCAGTCGAACGAGGCCAATGTCGTCGGCCGCGTACATGCGCTGGTCAGCCAACTGCGGCGCGGCATCGACGACGCCGTCAAGCTGGCCGAAGTCAAGTCATAACGGCCTCACCAGCAAGCCGCCAAGGGCGCCCGGTATAACCCGGAACGCGACTCCTGCCATCGTCTTCGAAACGCTTCCGTGATCTCTCTTTCCGACTGGCTGGCCCACCTCGAAAGCCTGCACCCGAAAGGCCAGGGCGGGATCGAGCTCGGACTTGAGCGCGTCAATCGCGTCAAGGCAGTCTTGCGGCAAATGCCGCGCTGTCCGCTGATCGTCGTCGGCGGGACGAATGGAAAGGGATCGACCTGCGCGTACCTCGAGGCGATCTACCGCGCCGCCGGTTACCGGGTCGGCTGCTACACCTCGCCGCATCTGCTCGATTACAACGAGCGCGTTCGCGTGGACGGTGTCCCGGTCGATGATCCGGCGCTGTGTGCCGCTTTCGCTAGGGTTGAGGCGGCGCGCCGGGCGGCCGGACAAGTGGCGCTGACCTACTTTGAGTTCGGAACGCTCGCCGCGTGGGAGGTTTTTTCCGCGCGTGAGGTCGAGGTGCTTATTCTCGAAGTCGGCCTCGGCGGCCGGCTCGATGCGGTCAACGCGTACGACGCGGATTGCGCGCTGATTACCGGAATTGCCCTTGATCATACCGACTGGCTCGGTTCGACGCGTGAAGCGATCGGCTTTGAAAAGGCGGGAATCTACCGTGCCGGCAAACCGGCGCTGTGCGCCGACCCGGACCCACCGCGCTCGCTCATCGATCACGCGCAGGCGATTGGTGCCGAGCTACGGCTGATCGGGCGCGATTTTGACGCCGCCGACGAGGGTACGCAATGGTCGTTTGGGACCGGCGCGCTGCGCCACGCCGGGCTGCCGCGGCCGGCGCTGCAGGGAGCCTATCAGCTGCGCAACGCTACGCTGGCGCTGGCCGCCGTCGAGACGCTCGCCGGCAAGCTGCCGGTGCCGCTGCCGGCGATCGCCGGCGGGCTGCGCGAGGCCGTCTTGCGCGGGCGCTTCGAGGTTCTGGCGCACCCTGCGGGCGCGCCGACCGTCGTCCTTGACGTCGCCCACAATCCGCAGGCGGTCGCCGCGCTCGCCGACAATCTCGCGGCGCAGGGCTCGTTCGCGCAAACCATCGCTGTCGTCGGCATGCTCGCCGACAAGGACATCGAGGGCTCGCTCGCGGCGCTCGCCGGCCGCATCGACGTCTGGCTGCTAGCCGGGCTCGACGTCGCGCGCGGTGCACCCGCCGAGCGGCTCGCCGGCGTCATTGAGGCTCAACAGCTCGGCGGGTGCATCGAGCGCTTCGCCTCTCCGGCGGAAGCCTTCGTGCGCGCCGCCAGCCTGGCCGGCGAAGATGATAGAATTGCTGTCTTCGGCTCGTTCCATACGGTGGCCGCCGTGTTGCGCGCGGTAAAGGGCGGGGCTTGAAGCGCTACCGCCGTGGACGTTCCGAATTAACCGACCCAGAGAGACGATGTCCGATTCTTCCGACGCCAATCTGCAGCTGAAAAAACGCGCTCGGCGTCGACTCGTTGGGGCTTTCGCCTTTGCCGGTCTGGCCGCTGTTGTATTGCCGATGATCATGGACGAAGAACCCAAGCAGCAGGTTCAGGAAGTCCAGATCCGCATCCCGAGCCAGGACCAGCCGGCGTTTACGCCAAAGCTTGGCAAACCGGTTGCTCCGGCGGCTGGTGAAAAAGCCGAAACGGCTTCGCCGCCGGCTGAAAAGCCGCCAGAGAAAGCGCCAGAGAAAGTGGTGGAGAAACAGCCTGAAAAGGCGGTTGAGAAACGCGCCGACGGCGCGCCGCTGAAGCCCGCCGAGAAGTCGCAGAAAGCGCCCGACGGCGTGGCCAAGGCGAGCAGCGAGCCGCAGCGAGCCGCGGCGATCCTCGACGGGAAAACGCCGGTGTCGCCGCCAGCGGCCGCAGACGGCGGTCAGTACCTGATCCTGATCGGCGCTTTTTCCAACCCGGCAAACGTCAGGCAGTTGCAGAGCAAACTCGGCGAACTCGGAATCAAGGTGTTTACCGAGCCGCTCGATTCCCCCGAAGGCAAAAAGACGCGCGTCCGCGCCGGTCCCTTTGCCAACCGGGAAGCGGCCGACAAGGCGCTCGACAGGATGAAAAAGATCGGCGTCGGCGGCGTCATCGCGGCGCGGCAATGACCTCATTCGACACCGTTGTAGTGGCGATAGTCGTCGCATCGGCCGCCATCGGCGCCTGGCGTGGCGTGATCGGCGAAGTCATTGCGCTGATCGCCTGGGTACTCGCCTTCTTTGCCGCGAAATGGTTGGGTGCCGACGTTGCGCACCTGTTTGCCGGCGTGATCGCCGATCCGACGATCCGTATCGTGGCTGCCTGGGTGGCAATTTTCATCGTCGTGCTGATGGTCATGGCGCTGCTCCGGCTTTTTATCCGCGGCATGCTCAAAGCACTCGGTTTAAGCCTCAGCGATCGCCTGCTCGGCGTCGTCTTCGGGATAGTGCGCGGCCTCGTCATCGTTCTGGCGCTGGTTGCCGTCGGCGGAATGACGTCGCTACCGAAAGAAAAATGGTGGACCGACGCGTATTTTTCCGCGCCGCTCGAAACAGCCTTGCTCGCGGCCAAGCCATGGTTGCCGCCGGCGGTGTCCAAACGCGTTCGATTCAAGTAGGAAAAGCTATGTGCGGAATTCTTGGAGTGGTCGCCACGACGCCGGTTAATCAGTTGCTCTATGACGGCCTGATGGTTCTTCAGCATCGCGGGCAGGACGCTGCCGGCATCGCCACCGGCGACGGTGACGCGTTCCACATGCACAAGGGTTCGGGCCTTGTGCGCGACGTTTTCCGGACGCGCAATATGCGCGCACTGCCGGGCAGTATGGGCATCGCCCATTGCCGTTATCCGACCGCCGGGTCGTCGTCGGACTCGGCCGAGTCGCAGCCCTTTTACGTGAATTCGCCGTTCGGCATCGTGCTCGCGCACAACGGCAACCTGACCAATACCGAGCAACTGCAGGAGGAAATGTTCCGCCTCGACCGGCGCCACATCAATACCAACTCGGATTCGGAAGTGCTGCTCAACGTCCTCGCCCACGAGCTGCAGGCGGGCGCCAAGAGCCTTCGCCTCGATCTCGATACGATATTCGCCGCAGTCTCCGGCGTGCACCGGCGCTGCAAGGGCGCCTACGCGGTCGTCGTGCTGATTGCTGGCTACGGGCTGCTCGCCTTTCGCGATCCGCACGGCATACGCCCGCTCGTCGTCGGCGTCCATGAAACGCCGCAGGGCAACGAGTACCTGCTGGCTTCCGAATCGGTGGCGCTCGACACGCTGGGCTTTCGCGTGCTGCGCGACGTCGCCCCCGGCGAAGCGATCTTCGTCAACATGGCGCATGAAATGCACGCGCGCCAGTGCGCGCAGAATCCGCAGCTCGCGCCCTGTATTTTCGAGTACGTCTATCTCGCTCGACCGGACTCGGTGATGGATGGCGTATCGGTCTATGAGACGCGCCTGCGCATGGGCGAGCACCTGGCCGACAAGGTGAGCAAGGAGATCGACGTCAGCCAGATCGACGTCGTCATTCCGATTCCCGACTCGAGCCGGCCGTCGGCGATGCAACTTGCGCAGCGCCTCGGGATTCCTTATCGCGAAGGTTTCGTCAAGAATCGCTATATCGGCCGGACCTTCATCATGCCCGGGCAATCGACGCGGAAAAAATCGGTCCGCCAAAAGCTCAATACCGTCGGCCAGGAATTCAAGGACAAGCGCGTTCTGCTCGTTGACGATTCGATCGTGCGCGGAACAACGAGCCGCGAGATCGTCGATATGGCGCGCGCCGCCGGCGCGCTCAAGGTCTATTTCGCGTCGGCCGCGCCACCGGTGCGTTTCCCCAACGTGTACGGCATCGACATGCCGACGCGCAGCGAACTGATCGCCACCGGACGCAGCTGCGCCGAGATCTGCACCGAGATCGGCGCCGATGCGCTGGTCTATCAGGACCTCGATGCGCTCAAAGCCTCGGTCAGCGAATTGAATCCCGCGTTGCAAGCCTTCGACAGCTCGTGTTTCGACGGCTGCTATGTGACCGGCGACGTAAGTTCCGCGTACCTTGACGCCATCGAAACAACGCGCGACGGTCAGCAGACGTCGGCCAAAGACGACGGCGGCGATTCGCGGCAGTTGCACCTTAAGCTCAATGCGTCGCGTTGATATGACCAAGAACGGCTATCAGCCGGAAACCCTCGCGGTGCGCGCCGGGCCCGCGCCCCGCCCCAAAAAACACCAATACCCGGCGCCCCATCACCCCAACAGTTAAATCATAGACCACCCCGCG
>JBBRXI010000159.1:0-6036 GCA_038248575.1 Burkholderiales bacterium
ATGGCCGCCGAGGGCTTTGGCAAGCGCGACAAGAACGATACCTTCGACGACGTTTTGCAGGCGCCCGACCGCGACGAACTGCTGGTCTGGCTGCGCCACCAGCCCTTGTGTCACGTCGAAGACGGCTTCTGCCTGGTGCACGCCGGTTTGCTGCCGCAGTGGAGCGTCGGCGAGGCGCGTGCGCTGGCCGGCGAAGTCGAGGCGGCGCTGACCGGTCCGGGCTGGCGCGAGTTCATGGCCAATATGTGGGGTAGCGAGCCGGCCGCCTGGGATGACGGTCTTGCCGGTTGGCGGCGGTTGCGCGTCGTCGTCAACGCGATGACGCGCATGCGTTTCTGCTCGGCCGACGGGGTGATGAATTTTCGCGCCAAGGGCGAGGCGACGAACGCGCCCGAGGGTTTCATGCCGTGGTTCGCCGTCCCCGGTAGGCGCAGCGCCGACGCGGTGCTGGTCACCGGCCACTGGTCGGCACTCGGTCTTAAGATTCTGCCCAATCTGCTGGCCATCGATTCGGGCTGCGTGTGGGGCGGCGCGCTGACGGCTATGCGACTTGAAGATCGGGCAGTTTTTCAGGTTGAGTGCTCGGCGGAGGAAATCCGCGCCGCGTAGCGAGGCTGGCGGCGATTGCCGAGCGCGCTGTTTCAGAGAGTTCGCGCCGCGTCTTTCCCTGAGTTTCTATGATCTCTGCGGGCAGCAGGCGGACGGTCAGCGAGCGGCAAGCGAGAATCGACGAGAAGCACTGCTTCATCGTCGTTTCACCGGCAAACGACGGTGCCAGGCTCAATTCCCCGTCGGCGTCATGGTAGGAAATTGCCAGCGGGAGCAGCGGCCGGCCGGTCTCGACCGCCGGCTGCAGCAACGCGGCGTGGAAACCGAGCAGGTGCGTGCCGTCGCTCGTCGTGCCTTCCGGGAATACGGCGACGTCAATGCCGGCGTTGAGCAAGGCGTCGATTTCGCTATTCACCAGGCGCGCGTGGCCGCGACTGCCGCGACGCAGGAAGACGGTGTCGTTGCGCTCGGCGAGCCAGCCGATGAACGGCCAGGCGCGGATTTCCGCCTTCGAAACGAAGGCTGCGGGGCGCACGCAGTGAATGGCGAAAATGTCGAGCCACGAGACATGGTTGGCAACCACGAGGCAGCCGGCCGGCGCGTCGTTCGGCTGCGTCTCGACGTGAACGGCGAGGATGGCGAGGAGTTGCCGCGACCAGCGCTTTTTTAGCGCCGCGCGCCGCGCTGCGCTGACGCGCGGATAGACGAGCGCCGCGCCGGCGCCGATGAAGGCGACGTGCACCGCGAGCCGAAAGCAGCGCCAGATGCGGACGGGCAACGGCGTCGGAGTCTCGGTATTCATTGCGTCTACCACGGCGAGTGGCCAAAAGCCTTGGCGTAGCGGCCGGCAATCTCATCGCGCGTCGGGCGGTGGTTCTGGCCACCGCGCTGGGCGATCTTGATGGCGCCCATCAGCGCCGCGAGGCGGCCGGTCTTTTCCCATTCCCAGCCTTGGGCGATGCCGTAGAGCAGGCCCGAGCGGTAGGCGTCGCCGCAACCGGTCGGGTCGACCAGCGCGTCGGCCGCAACGCAAGGGATCTCGAGACAGCGGCCACCAGCGAAAATGGTCGAACCCTCGCCGCCGCGCGTGACGATCAGCGCTTTGACCTCATGCGCGAGTTGTTCGAGCGAGCGGCCGGTCCGGTTGCAGAGGAGTTTGGCTTCATAGTCGTTGAAACACGCGTATTCGGCGAGCGTCATGAAGTGCATCAGTTCGTCGCCCGAGAACATCGGCAGGCCCTGGCCCGGGTCGAAAACGAAAGCAATGCCGGCGGCGGCGAGATCGCGCGCGTGTTCGAGCATCCCGTCGCGGCCGTCGGGCGCGACGATCGCCAGCGTCACGCCAGCGGTGTCGGCGATCTGGTTTTCGTGCGAGAAGCTCATCGCGCCCGGGTGGAAGGCGGTGATCTGGTTGTCGTCAAGGTCGGTGGTGATGAAGGCCTGCGCGGTGAACGTGCCGGCGACACGGCGCACGTGCGTGCACGGCAGGTCGAGATCGGCGAGGCGGGCGAGATAGGGATCGGCGTCGTCACCGACCGCGGCCATGATCAGCGGGTCGCCGCCGAGGAGCTTGAGGTTGTAGGCGATATTGCCGGCACAGCCGCCGAATTCGCGACGCATTTCGGGAACCAGGAAAGCGACGTTGAGGATGTGGATCTGTTCGGGCAGGATGTGATTTTTGAAACGATCATGGAAAACCATGATGTTGTCGTAGGCGATCGAGCCGCAGATAAGCGTGGACATGATTTAGCGAGCCGCAATGAGGTGCCGAATTATAGCCGGTTGCCAATCGCCACGCGGCGGCGCCGCTGGCGTTTTGTAGGAGCGATCGGCGGCGGCTGCAGTCGCGGTATCGCCCAGCAGCGATGGGCTCCTGCGCAAGGCGCGGACGATCGGCCTGGCGTAGGGCCGCTCTGCACTTCCTGCGGTCGGATTTCTGCGCGATCGGTGGCTTACAGGCCGAGCAGGCTGGCGTGCACCTTGACGACGGCCTTGCGGATCGTCGCCTTGTCTTTGATCGCCAGGCACGGGCGATGCAGTTCCTTCGGCAGGAAGACGAGGTAGGTTCCGGGATTGACGTCGAGAAAGGATTCGGTCGCCGGCGCCGGGTAGAAGGCTAGATCCTTCTCGGCGAGCTGATCGTCGACCGGCGCGAGTTTGGGCTCGGCGACCGAGTACCCGTAGCGCTCGCTGCAGCTGAACGGGATCTGGATGTCGGCGTACTGCATGTGTGCCTCGGCGCGGCTCTCGGCGAACGCGCGCAATTCAACGTCCTGCACGAGGCAGAACATCTTGTCGCCTTCGAGTTCGTAGCGGCCGGCGGCAACGCTGCCGAGATCGATCTTCTGCACCGCTTCGAGGGCGCGCACGATGGCCGCGGGCAACACGTTTTTCTGGCTGGATACGTCGGCGATCTGACCAACAATCATGGGAAACTCCTTATGCCGGAGGGCGGAACCCGGCGCGAATGCCGGGCACGAAGCCGGGATTATCCCATCAATTGCCAGGTTCTTGGCGGGCGGCGCGAGTGCGCCCGCGCCCGGCGTCAGAACGCCGGCTGGCTGGCGAACCACTCGCCGAGAAAGGCCGTCATCGCCTGGACCTTGGCCGACAGATGCCGGCGCGACGGATAGACGGCGTGGATCGGCAGCCGGCAGGCGCCGAGGTCGGCGAGAACGCGCACGAGCAGCCCGCGTGCGATCAAGGGCTGCAGTATGAAGCACGGCGCATAGACGATGCCGGCGCCGGCCGCCGCCATTTCGGCGAGCAGCATGCCGTTGTTGGCGTTGACCGGACCGGCGATGCGCACGCTAAGCGGCTCACTGTCCTTGCCGGCGCTCTGGCTAGCGGGAAACAACCATTGGTTGCCGGTCGCCGAGTAAGCGTAGGTGAAGCAGGCGTGCCGGGCGAGGTCCTCGGCGCGTTCGGGCGTCCCGGCGCGTTCGAGGTAGGCCGGCGCCGCCGCGGCGAGCAGCGCGGTTTCGCCGATGCGGCGCGCGACGAGGTTCTCGCTGCCGACGCGGCCAACGCGGATGGCGAGGTCTACGCCCTCTTCGGCAAAATCGACGACGTTGTCCGCGAGCACGATGTCGAGGGTGATTTGCGGGTGCGCCTGCGAAAACGCCGCGAAAGCCGGCGCCAGGCGCAAGGTGGCGAGCGCGATAGGCGCCGTCAGGCGCAGCCGGCCACGTGCGTTGCGCGCTTTGCCCGACACGCTCGCTTCGCTCTCCTCAAGGTCGGCCAGGAGTTGCGTGCAGCGCTCGAAGTAGGCGAAGCCCTCGTCGGTCGGGCTCATGCGCCGCGTCGTCCGGTTGAGCAGGCGCACGCTGAGGTGGGCTTCGAGCTGGGCGACGTGGCGCGAGACGGCCGACGTCGACAGCCCCATTCGCCCCGCGGCCGAGGCAAAGCCACCGGCCTCGATGACCGTGCAAAATACGCGCATCGCTTCGAAGCGGTCCATTTGATTATCCCTATTCGCGCAACACAGCTTCAATTGTAGCGCTGTTTATTCTTTCGTTCGGGACACTTAAAGTGCACTGGACGGTTGGAGCACCCGCCCCGACCACGCACAGGAGCAACCCCATGAAACTTTACTTCTCCGCCGGCGCCTGCTCATTCTCTCCGCATATCGCGCTGCGCGAAGCCGGCATCGACGTCGAGCTCGTCCCCGTCAACCTGCGCACGCACCAGTGCGCCAATGGCGGCGATTTTACGCAGATCAACGCCAAGGGCTACGTCCCTGTCCTCGAGCTCGACGACGGTCGCCGTCTGACCGAAGGTCCGGCGATCGTCCAGTACATCGCCGACCTCAAGCCCGAATCTGGCCTCGCCCCGCGCGCCGGAACCTTCGAGCGCTATCAGTTGCAGGAATGGCTCGGGTTCATCAATTCGGAGGTGCACAAGGGGTTTAGCCCGCTCTTCCGGCCGACGACGCCCGATGCGTACAAGACCATCGCGCGCGAAAATCTCGCCGATCGCCTCGCCTACCTCGCCGGGCATCTGGCGAACAACGACTTCTTGCTGGGCAAGCAGTTCTCGGTCGCCGACGGCTATCTGTACACGGTGCTCAACTGGGCCAAGCCGCTCGCCGTCGACCTCGGCCAGTGGCCGGCGCTCGTCGCCTTCCACGAACGCGTCGGCAGCCGGGCGAGCGTCGCCGCGGCGAAGGCTGCCGAAGCGGCAATGGCTTGAGTTGAGATTCAGCAGTTGCGATTCCGCCACGGAGAGCTTCTCCGTGGCCACGCGGTGACGCTCAGGCAGCCCCCCATGCAAACCCGACAACCGATCCTTTTTCTTTCGCACGGCTCGCCAATGACTGCGCTCGGTGGCGACGAACTGACGCGCGTCTGGTCGGAACTCGCCCGGACGCTGCGCCAGCCAGCGGCAATCCTCGCCGTATCAGGCCACTGGACGACGCGCCTGCCGATAATGACCGGCAGCGCGCAACCCGAAACGATGCACGACTTCGGCGGTTTTGCCGACGAACTTTACGCCTTGCGCTACCCGGCGCCGGGCGCCCCCGATCTCGCCCAGCGCATCAAACAGCAGCTCGCCGCGGCGGGAATCGCCGCCGGCATCGACGCCAGTCGCGGCCTCGACCACGGCGCCTGGGTGCCGCTGCGCACGCTGTTTCCGGCCGCCGACGTTCCCGTCGTCCAGCTCTCGGTGCAGCCCGAGCACTGCGCGCGTCACCATTACGCGCTCGGCGCGGCGCTCGCCTCGCTGACGGCGACGGCCGGCGAAAACGTGCTGATCGTCGCCACCGGCCATATGACGCACAACCTCGGCGACTTCATGCGCCTGGCGCGCGGCGGGTCTATTGGCCCGTCACCCAATTCGCTGGCGTTTCGCAACTGGGCGCACGCCCGGCTGATCGACAGCGCTTCTACCGCTGCCAGCGACGCCCTGCTCGACTGGCTGCAGGCGCCCGGCGCGCAACACGCACACCCGACGCCCGAGCACTTCCTGCCGCTCTTCGTCGCGCTCGGCGCCGCCGGCGAAAAACACACGACGCAATGGCTCGGCGGCGGCTGGGTCGCGAACGCTCTGGCCGCCGACAATTACCGCTTCACTGTCGCCTGACGTTTTCTGCGGCTTACTCGGCAGCGGCCGGCGCGGCGCCGCGGCTGGTTTCGCGCTCGCCGTCATTTTTCCGCGAGCAGGCGCTGCACGTCGGCGACGATGTCCGCCACCGGCGCGTCGTCCTTGATGTAGAGCCGGATGCGTCCGGCCGGATCAATGGCGTAGGCGGCGGTCGAGTGGTCGATTAGATAGCCCATCCCCGGGCTGCCCGCGCTACGCGCGAAGTACACCTTGAACTCGCGCGCAGCGGCCGCGATCGCCGCCGGATCGCCGTGCAGGCCGATGATGTTCACGTACTCCTGGAGCAGCCTGTCGCCGTACACATCGGCTCGGCCGTCCATGAAGATGGGCTGCTGAGGTCGATGCTCGCCGATGTATCCCCCCCACTCGTAGCGGTTGAAGATC
>JBBRXI010000160.1:0-5995 GCA_038248575.1 Burkholderiales bacterium
AGTTCGGGTCTTGGACCGCCTTTGGCGGGCACCGACGAGGCGGCGCTGATGGACGCGGCGATCGAAGGCGGCGCCGACGACGTGCTGACCAATGACGACGGGTCGATCGAAGTGCTGACGCCGCCCAACGACTACATGGCGGTCAAGGAAGCGCTGGCAGCGACGGGCTTTACCGCCGAGTTCGGCCAGGTGACGATGAAAGCCGAGAACGAGACCGAACTGGCCGGCGAAGACGCGGTGCGCATGCAAAAATTGATCGACGTGCTCGAGAGCCTCGACGACGTTCAGGACGTTTATACCAGCGTCGTTCTCGAAGAGTCCGAAGCGTAAGCCGGCAAGCGCCTGCTCACCGGTTCGGGAAGACGGCGCTGCGGCGCCGTTTTCGTTGCTCGGCGGCGGCGCTCGCGGCGCGTTGCCGCCGAACAATAGTGCAACAAAGTGTGTCCACTGTAGGACGGACGGCGGCCACCGGCGTTAAATGGACTATCGGGCGAATAAACCGCCCAGCCAACGATTGGACGCAGACCATGACCCAGATCAGACACGCCGCGCGTAGCGCCCCGGGCTTTATCGGCTGGCGCTTTTTCGCCGTCCTCGTCGTCGGCGCGCTGATTTACGCCGCGCCGGCGCTTGCCGACCCGCCCGGACGCATCGGCCGCATCGCCTGGCTGTCGGGAACGGTTCAGCTCGAGAGCGCGGCGAGCGGCGCGGCGTTCAGCGCGCCGCTCAACCAGCCGCTGACCAGTGGCGACATCCTCTCCAGCGACGCCGGTTCGCGCGTCGAGATCCAGATCGGCTCGAAGATCATCCGGCTCGACGAAAACAGCGTGCTCGAACTCGATCGGATCGACGACGAGCAGGTTAGCGTCTACCTTGCCAAGGGCCGCGCCATCGTCGAGCTGACGACGCCCGAAGCGATCGCCGACTTCGCGCTGGCGACCGCCAACGGGCGCTTCACGGCGAGCGACACCGGCGTCTACCGCTTCGACGCCGACACCCGAAGCTCGGTCGCCACCGCCTACAGCGGACAGCTGCGCTTTGCCGGCGACGGCGACGGCGTAGACCTCCGCGCCGGTGTCGCCACGCAGTTCTGGGACGACGGGCAGACGCGCTTTCGGCTGCTGGCGCCGATCAACGACGAATTTTCGGCGTGGAGCTCGGCCCGCCAGCGGCGTCCGTCGAGCGGCGCCTACGCGCGCTACGTCTCGCCCGAAATGACCGGCGCCGCCGACCTCGACGCCTACGGTGACTGGGCGCCGACGCCCGAATACGGCACCGTCTGGTACCCGCGCAACGTCGCCGGCGACTGGGTGCCCTACCGCAGCGGCAACTGGACCTGGGTGGCGCCCTGGGGCTGGAGTTGGGTTGGCCACGAACCCTGGGGCTTTGCGCCCTTCCACTACGGCCGCTGGGTGCATCATCACGGCCGTTGGGGCTGGGTGCCGGGAGAGCGTATCGCGCGCCCAGTTTTCGCGCCGGCGCTCGTCGCCTGGATCGGTACGCCCGGTGCCGGCGTTGCGCTGAGCGTCGGCTCGCGACCGAGCGTCGGCTGGTTCCCGCTCGCCCCGCGCGAAGTCTATGTGCCAGCCTACCGCAGCAGCGCCGACTACGTGCGCCGCGTCAACCGTTCGCACGTGACGCGCATCGACAATCTGACGCTGATCGTCAACAACCCGCAGACCGTCGTCGAGCGCATGCGCTACGTCCACCGCCAATCGCCGCATGCGGTGACCATCGTACCGGGCGAAGTGATCGTCAAGCACCGCTCGGTCGCGCCGGCGGCGATCGGGCTAGGCGACGCTCGCCGGCTGCGCGACCAGGCAGTGCATGCTACGGCGCCGGTCGCCGCGCCGGTTATTACGCAAGAGCGCGCCGGCCGCCCCGACGGTAGGCGCTTCGACCGCCGCGAAGATCGGCGCGACGATCGCCGTGACGCCGAGCGCCAGCCGACGATCATGCGCACGCCGGCCAGCGTGGCGGGCAGCGGTGCGCCCGCGCTCGAGGCCGCCGGGCAAGAGACGATCGGCACCCGGCCGCGCGCTGAGCGACGCGAGTCTGGCCGCCCACGCGATGTCGCGCCGCCCGGGCGCATCGAGCTCACGCCGCCGGCCCCAGCCGCCATCGGTGCGCTGCCGCCCGAGCTGCAACGGCGGATCGAAAGAACGCAGCCGGCGCCGCAGGCACGTGTCGAAAGCAACGACGTGCGTCCTCGCGACGCCACCGTTTCGCTGCCGTCACGACGCATAGAGACGGCGCCATTGCCAGCAGCGGCAACGGCTGGCAGCGTGCCGACCGAGCACGAGCGCCGGAGCGAAAGAACGCCGCCGCCAGCCATTTCGCTGACGCCGACCAACGCGCCGCCGTCAGCGCCGGCCAACGTGCTGCCGCCCGAGCTGCAGCGGCGCCCGCCAGTGCGCTCGAGCTTCGAGACCGGGCAAACGCGCGCACCGGAAGAGCGGCCACGCCGTGACGAAAGTGTGCTGCGCGCAGTGCCGCAACGCGAAAGCCGCAGCGAAGCGACTGCGCCGGCGAGCCTGCGCCCGGCCGCAGAGGCTGTCGCAGCGCCGGCTGCCCCAGCGCCGGCTGCGCTCATGCGCGAATCGCGCGGCGCGGCCAGTCAACCGCCTGAGGCCCGCGCCGAAGCGCGCGCCCAGCGCCAGGAAGAACGCCAACGCGCGAGCCCGGGCGACGATGGGCAGCGGCGCGGCGATGGCGAGCGCCGCTGAACCCGGCTGCGCCGCCGGGCAGCGCGCCGGCGTGAAAAGCGTGCCGCGCGCGGCTGCCGACTCGGTATACTGACGGCTGTCGAAAAAAACCAAGACCATATGCCGTCGCCGCTCGTTTTCCTGCGCCCAGTATTCGCCGTCATGCCACCCGACGGCATGGTCGCTGTGCTCGTGCGGCGTGCCGCGCGGGCCGGACGCCGCAGCTGATGCCGCCGGGGCCCCTTCGCATACGCATTCTGGGCATCGATCCGGGACTGCGCATCACCGGTTTTGGCGTCATCGAGAAGGTCGGCAACACGCTCTTGTATCTTGCCAGCGGCTGCATCCGGACCGACGCCAAGGCCTCCTTGCCGACCCGCCTGGGAACGATTCATGCCGGATTGCGCGACCTCGTCGCCCAGTACCAGCCCGACCAGGCGGTCGTCGAAATCGTCTTCGTTAACGTGAACCCGCAATCGACGCTGCTGCTCGGCCAGGCGCGCGGCGCGGCGATCACGGCGCTCGTTGCCGGTGGCATCGAGGTCGCCGAATATACCGCGCTGCAGGTCAAGCAGGCGGTCGTCGGCAACGGCCACGCCGACAAAAACCAGGTGCTGCACATGGTGCGCCGCCTGCTCCTCTTGCCCGGCGACCCGAGCCCGGACGCCGCCGACGCGCTGGCCTGCGCCATCGCCCACGCGCACGGCGGCCAGGGCCTCGGCGCGCTCGCAACGAAAGGCCTGCGCGTCAAGAACGGGCGGCTGGTATGAGACAGGACGGATGTGCGGAGCATCGTGCAAGAGCCCGATTAAGCGGGCGATTCTGGCCCCGCGCGTCCTGTGGCGCCGCATCGCGCAGAAAATCTGCGCTTCTACAGGATTCGCCGCGGCGATTTTTTGGACAACCATCGAGAACGGGGACGCAATGATCGGACGCTTGACCGGAACGCTGCTCGAGAAAAATCCGCCGCAGGTGCTGATCGACGTCGGTGGCGTCGGTTACGAGGTCGATGTCCCGATGAGCACTTTTTACAACCTCCCGGCGAGCGGCGAGAAAGTCTTCCTGCTCACCCACTTCGTCGTCCGCGAGGACGGCCAGTTTCTCTACGGCTTTGCCAGTCACGAGGAACGCTATGCCTTCCGCCAGCTGATCAAGATTTCCGGAATCGGCGCGCGTATGGCGCTCGCCGTCCTCTCCGGGCTATCGGTCGGTGATCTGGCGCAGGCCATCGCCCGACAGGAAATCGGGCGGCTCGTCAAAGTGCCGGGCATCGGCAAGAAGACCGCTGAACGCCTGCTCCTCGAACTCAAGGGCAAACTCGCCGACGCCCTGCCGCCTTCGGGCTCGGTCGCGCCGGATGCCGAACATGACATCCTCAATGCGCTGCTGGCGCTGGGTTACAATGACCGCGAAGCCGCAGCGGCGATGAAGCCTCTGGCCGCCGGCGTTTCCACCTCGGACGGAATCCGCCAGGCGCTCAAACACCTTTCGAAGGCATGATGCAACCGTGACGCAACAGATTTCGTCCGCCCAGAAGCAGATCATCCAGCTGGCCATCGTCGCGCTGCTGCTGATCGGCTGCATTGCCGTGCTGATGCCCTTCACCGGCACGCTGCTGCTCGCCACGATCATCTGCGTGACGACGGCGCCGGTGCATCGCCGCCTGCTGGCGCTCTGTCGCCGACGCAACAACCTGGCCGCGGCGCTGATGTCACTCGCCCTGCTCGTTCTGCTCGTCGGCCCGATGACGATCCTCTCGGGTTCGCTGGCCAGCGGCGTTGAACTGATCATCGCCTATCTGCGGCCGCTACTCGAAAACGGCCTGCCGGCCGAAGTCCCGACCTGGGTCTCCGACCTGCCGCTGATCGGTTCGTTTATCGGCGACTACTGGCACACGCTGCTCGCCAGCCGCGAAGAGATGAACGAGGTTTTGCGCCAGTTCATCGCACCGACGCGTCGCCTGGCGCTGGCCACCGTTTCGCTGTTCGGCCAGGGCCTGCTGCAACTGGTGCTCGTCATATTCTTCGTCTTCTTCATTTTTCGCGACTCCGACGCCTATGCCGGAGCGCTGCGCACCGGCAGCCGCAAGCTGGCCGGCAACCTCGGCGAGCGCATGCTCAAGCTTGCCGAAGGGACGGTCACCGGCGTCATGGTCGGCATCGTCGGCACGGCTGCCGCGCAGGCCCTCGTGGCGATGATCGGTTTCATCATTGCCGGCGTCCCGGGGCTCGTGATGTTGACCTTCGCGACCTTCTTCTTCTCAATGGTCCCGGTCATCGGCGCGACGCTGATCTGGCTCGGCGCCGCGCTCTGGCTCTACCAGGGCGGACAGACCGGCTGGGCGATCTTCATGCTCCTCTGGGGCATGTTCGGCATCAGCAGCGTCGATAACATCGTCAAGCCGATCCTGATTTCGCGCACCTCGAGCCTGCCGCTGCTGCTGATTATCGTCGGCGTTTTCGGTGGCGTCCTGGTCTTCGGTTTCATCGGTCTTTTTCTCGGGCCGACGCTGCTCGCGCTCGGCCAGGTGCTGATCCGCGAGTGGCTGATCCGCCCCGATTACGAAGGTCCGTCGATCTAGCATGATTGAAAAGGATCGCTTTGCCGACCAGCCCGCCGACTTCGGCGCGGCCGCAGACCGCCTGATCTCGGCGGCATCGAAATCGACGCAGGAAGAGGCGATCGAGCGCGCGCTGCGCCCCAAACGCCTTTCCGAATACGTCGGCCAGGTCAAGATCCGCGAACAGCTTTCGATCTTCATCGAGGCCGCCAAGCGCCGCCGCGACACGCTCGACCACGTGCTGCTCTTCGGCCCGCCCGGCCTCGGCAAGACGACGCTGGCGCACATCATCGCCGCCGAAATGGGCGTGAACCTGCGCTCGACCTCGGGGCCGGTGCTCGAACGCGCCGGCGACCTCGCGGCGATGCTGACCAACCTCGAGCCGCACGACGTGCTCTTCATCGACGAGATCCACCGCCTGTCGCCGGTCGTCGAGGAGATCCTCTATCCGGCGCTCGAGGACTTCCAGATCGACATCATGATCGGCGAAGGCCCGGCGGCGCGCTCGGTCAAACTCGACCTGCCGCCGTTTACGCTGGTCGGCGCGACGACGCGCGCCGGCATGCTGACCAACCCGCTGCGCGACCGCTTCGGCATCGTCGCCCGTTCGGCGCGCTTGCTGGGTGTCGATACGACCGATGAGGGCGCGGTAGAAATTGCGCGTCGCTCACGCGGTACGCCGCGCATCGCCAATCGCCTGCTGCGCCGGGTGCGCGATTTCGCCGAGGTC
>JBBRXI010000161.1:0-5946 GCA_038248575.1 Burkholderiales bacterium
GACGCAGCAATCGCGCAGGGACTCGTCAGCGGGGAACGCCATGACGGCGAGTGGGTCGACGTCGGGACACCCGAGCGCCTGGCCCAACTCGATGCGCACATTTGCCAACAACAAAGACCATAACGATTAATAATACCGCTTACCTCGCCCGCCGCAGCGCGCTCCTCGAACAGATCGGCGACGGCGTCGCGATCATCCCGACGGCGCCCGAGCGCGTGCGCAACCGTGGCTCGCATCATCCCTTCCGTTTCGACAGCTACTTCTGGTACCTCTCGGGTTTTCCCGAACCGGAAGCGGTGATCGTGCTGATCGGCGGCAAAGCGCCGCGCTCGATCCTGTTCTGCCGCGAGAAGAACGCCGAGCGCGAAGTATGGGACGGCTACCGTCACGGTCCGCAAGGGGCGCGCGAGGCCTTCGGCTTCGACGAAGCCTATGAAATTTCGCAGTTCGACGAAAAACTGCGTGAATTCCTGACCAATCGCTCGACGCTGTGGCACGCGCTCGGTTACGAGCCCGCCTGGGACCTGCGCGTCGTCGCCGCACTTAACGCCATCCGTCAACAGGGCCGCGCCGGCAAACAGGCACCGAGCGAGCTCCGCGATCTGCGCGCGCCGCTTGACCGTATGCGCCTGGTCAAGGACGAGCACGAGCGCGAGACGATGCGCCGCGCGGCGGTCATCACCTCGGCCGGGCACGCGCGGGCCATGCATCACTGCCGCCAGGGAATGGCCGAATACGAACTCGAAGCGGAAATCTCCTACGAGTTTCGCAAACGCGGCGCCGACGGCCATGCGTATTCACCGATCGTCGCCGGCGGCCGTAACGCCTGCGTCCTGCACTACATCGAAAACAGCCGGCCGCTGCCCGACGACGCGCTGGTGCTGATCGACGCCGGCTGCGAGCTCGAAGGATATGCCTGCGACATTACGCGCACCTTCCCGGCAAGCGGCAAGTTTTCAGGCGCACAACGTCACGTGTATGAAATCGTTCTTGCCGCGCAGGCAGCGGCGATCGCCGCCGTGCAACCCGGCGCACCCTTCGTCGCCTATCACGACGCGGCGTTGCGCGTCCTTGTGCACGGCTTGGTCGACCTCGGCCTGCTCGCCGGCGGCGTCGACGACAACATCGCCAGCGAAGCCTACAAGCCGTTTTATATGCACCGCGCCGGGCACTGGCTCGGTCTCGACGTGCATGACGCCGGCGAGTACAAGGCCGGAGACGACTGGGTGGCGCTCGCGCCGGGAATGGCGCTCACCGTCGAACCCGGTCTCTACATCGCCCCTTCGGCGAGCGTCCCTGAACATCTGCACGGCATCGGCGTGCGCATCAAGGACGACGTTTTCGTAACCGGCGACGGCTGTGATGTGTACACCAACGCGCCGAAGACGATTGCCGACATTGAAGAGCTCATGCGCCGTGAGTGAAGCCGCGGCGCGCGCCGACCCGGTCCTCGCTGACCCTCTCCCGGTTGACGTCGACGTCGCCATCATCGGCGCCGGACCGCTCGGCATGACGCTCGCTCTGGCGCTCGCCGAAACGTCGGCGCGCGTCGTGCTGATCGACGCCGGCGCACCTGGCGCGGCAGGCGACGACCCGCGTGCGCTGGCGCTCGCCTACGGCAGCCAGCAATTGCTCGAACGCCTCGGCGCTTGGGATCGCGACGCGGCGACGGCGATCGCGCAGATCCATATTTCACAGCGCGGCGGCTTCGGCCGCACGCTGATCGACGCGCACGATTACGACAGCCCGGCGCTCGGTTACGTCATGCGCTACCGCGAGCTCGTCGCGGCGCTGGCGGCGCGCCTGCCGGCACAGCAGCGGCTTCACCAATGCCGCGTCGAAGCGATCGAAATGACGGCCGACAACGCTGCGCTGACGCTTGCCCTGCGCCACGCGGGGCTCGCGCGCACACTCGGCGCCCGCCTCGTCGTCCATGCCGAGGGAACGCCGGAGGATGGTCCCGGCGTCCGCGTGCGCGATTACCAGCAGCGGGCGATCGTCGCCGAATTGCGGCCCGCCCACCCGCACAACAACCGCGCCTGGGAGCGCTTCACGCCCGAAGGACCGCTCGCCCTGCTGCCGCTCGGCGCGGCGTACGCGCTTGTCCTAGCGGTGCCACCGGCGACGGCCGAGCGCCTGCTGGCGCTTGACGACGAGGCTTTTCTCGCCGCGCTGCACGAGCGCATCGGCGGGCGCGTGGACTTTTCAAGCAGCGGCCCGCGCGCCAGTTATCCGCTCGCGCTGCGTTCGCGCGACGCAGTCACCGCGCCGCGCCAGGCGTGGATCGGCAACAGCGCGCAGACGCTGCATCCGGTTTCCGGCCAGGGACTTAACCTCGGCCTGCGCGATGCATGGGAACTCGGCGCGCTATTGATCGACGCGCTCGATTCAGCCGACCCCGACCCCGGTGCGCCAGGCGTACTTGCCGCCTACGCGCGCAGCCGGCGCGTCGACCGCCAGGCGAGCATGGTCTTTACCGACGGTATCGTTCGCCTTTTTTCCAACGACCTGCCGCCGCTCAGGGCGGCGCGCGGAATCGGCCTCCTGGCACTCGACCTCGTCCCGCCGCTGCGCCATTTCGTCGCCAAACGGATGATCTGGGGGGCGCGCGCCTGGCCGTAACGCCCGCAAAACCCACCGCAGAGGCGCAGAGGAATCGCAGAGAAGACCATGCCAGCCACAGCAGTTTCTCTCTGCGGTATCTCGGCGTACTCTGCGGCTCTGCGGTGGTGTTGTTTTTGCATCCCGGCCGGGCCCGCGCCTGGCCATGAAAAGCCCGGAAAACCCACCGCAGAGGCGCAGAGGGCGCGGAGGAATCGCAGAGAAAACATGTGTACCCGCTTTTTCTCGGCGTCGTCTCTGCGGCCTCTGCGCCTCTGCGGTGGGTGTTGTTTTTGCATCCCGGCCGGCGTCGGCAAAGGGTAAATCGACTATTTTTTAGGCGGCATCCAAGGTAGAATTCGCCCCTTCCCGCTCACATCTGCCCTTCCCTATCGCCCCACTTATCCGCGCTGATGCCATGAATTTCGTCGGTTTTTCGCTCAGGAACAATCTTTTCGTCGCGCCGATGGCCGGGGTCACCGATCGCCCCTTCCGCCAACTGTGCAAGAAGATGGGCGCTGGCCTGGCGGTGTCCGAAATGGTGACGTCCAACTCCTTGCTCTACGGCAGCGCCAAGACGCAGCGGCGCGCCAATCATGAGGGCGAGGTGGCGCCCGTTTCGGTGCAGATTGCCGGTTCGCTGCCGTCCATGATGGCCGACGCCGCGCGCCACAACGTCGACCGCGGCGCGCAGATCATCGACATCAACATGGGCTGCCCGGCCAAGAAAATCTGCAACGTGATGGCCGGCTCGGCGCTGCTGCGTGACGAGCCACTCGTCGCCCGCATCCTCGAGGCGGTCGTCAATGCGGTTCCGGGAACGCCGGTGACGCTCAAGATCCGCACCGGCTGGGACAAGGAGAACCGCAACGCGCTGTCCATACTGAAGATTGCCGAACAGTCGGGGATCCGCGCGCTCGCCATGCACGGCCGCACCCGCGCCTGCGCCTATACCGGCCAGGCCGAATACGAGACGATTGCCGCGGTAAAGGCGCAGGCGAAGATTCCGATCATCGCCAACGGCGACATCACCTCGCCCGAGAAAGCAAAGCACGTCCTGGCGGCAACCGGCGCCGACGCATTGATGATCGGACGCGCGGCGCAGGGCCGGCCCTGGCTGTTTCGCGAGATCGAACATTTCCTCGCCACCGGAACGCATTTGCCGCCGCCGCGCGTCGGCGAAATCCATGCGGTGCTGCGCGAACACCTCGAAGACCTCTATGCCTTCTATGGCATCGAGACCGGCGTGCGTGTCGCGCGCAAGCACATCTCGTGGTACACACGCGGACTCTCCGGTTCGGCGGCCTTTCGCCAGCGCATGAACCTGCTGCCCGATGTGGTGCTGCAGCGGCAGGCGGTCGATGATTTTTTCTCCGGTCTCGCCGAATCGGGAGAGCACCTGCACTACCTTGGGACCGAAAACAACGATGACAGCGAGGGACTGGCCGCATGACACGACAGAACGATATATCAGCCTGCATTTACGGCGCACTGGAGACCTACTTCAAGGACCTCGACGGGGAAGTGCCCGGTTCGATCTATAGCATGGTGCTCAGAAGCGTCGAACTGCCGATGCTCGAAGTCGTCCTCAGGCAGGCCGGCGGCAATCAGACGCTGGCCGCGCAGATGCTCGGTATCAACCGCAATACGCTGCGCAAGAAGCTGGTCGATTACAAACTCGTTTGACGTTGCCCGAGAAAAATCATGAAAATCCGCCAAGCCCTGCTCAGCCTTTCCGATAAACGCGGCGCGCTCGAATTCGCCCAGGGGCTCGCCGCCCAAGGTGTCGGCCTGCTATCAACGGGCGGTACGGCAAAGCTCCTGCGCGAGGCCGGCCTCTCAGTGACCGAAATTGGCGACTACACCGGTTTTCCGGAAATGCTCGACGGTCGCGTCAAGACGCTGCACCCCAAGGTACACGGCGGCATTCTCGCCCGCCGCGATCTTCCCGGGCATCTCGCGACGATCGAACAACACGACATTCCGCGCATCGACCTCGTCTGCGTCAACCTTTATCCCTTTCGCGAAACGGTCGCCAAGCTCAACGTGACGCTCGCCGAGGCGATCGAGAATATCGATATCGGCGGCCCGGCGATGGTCCGCTCGGCAGCCAAGAACTATGCCGGCGTCGCTGTCGTCACCGACCCCGAGGACTACACCGCGCTGCTTGCCGAAATGCAGGCGAACGGCGGCGCGCTAACGCTGGCGACGCGTTTTTGCCTCGCCAAGAAGGCGTTTACGTACACCGCGCGCTACGACGCGGCGATCGCCAACTGGCTCACCGCACTCGACGAGACCAACAAGCCGATGCCGTTTCCCGACAAGCTGCAACTTGCCTTCGACCGCGTCGAAACGCTGCGCTACGGCGAAAACCCACACCAGCAGGCAGCCTTCTACCGCGACCCGCTGCCAACGCCCGGTTCGATCGCCGCTTACCGCCAAGTGCAGGGCAAGGAACTCTCGTACAACAATATCGCCGACGCCGACGCGGCGTGGGAATGCGTCAAGACCTTCCCGACCGGCGGCGATGGCGCTGCCTGCGTCATCGTCAAGCACGCCAACCCCTGCGGCGCCGCCGTCGGCGTGAGCCTGCTCGCGGCCTACGAGAAAGCCTTCCAGACCGACTCGACGTCGGCCTTCGGCGGCATCATTGCCTTCAATGGAACCGTCGATGTCGACGTCGTCACGGCAATGAACGAGCGCAAGCACTTCGTCGAAGTGCTCATCGCGCCGGCCTACACCGACGCCGCCAAAGCCATGCTGGCGAGCAAGCAGAACCTGCGCGTCCTCGAGTTGCCGCTCGCCGCGCACTATCACGCCTTGGAGATGAAGCGCGTCGGCGGCGGGCTGCTCGTGCAAACGCCCGACAGTTTCAACGTCCAGGCGTCCGACCTCAGGGTAGTGACGCACATGGCGCCAAACGACGCGCAGGTCGCCGACCTGCTTTTTGCCTGGCGCGTCGCCAAATTCGTCAAGTCGAACGCGATCGTTTTCTCCGGCGGCGGCATGACGCTCGGCGTCGGCGCCGGCCAGATGAGCCGCGTCGACTCGACGCGGATCGCCGTCAACAAGGCAAACAGCGCCGGGCTGTCGCTGGCTGGCTCGTGTGTTGCCTCCGATGCTTTCTTTCCCTTCCGCGACGGCCTCGACGTGCTCGCCCAGGCCGGCGCCAGTGCCGTCATCCAGCCCGGCGGCTCGCTGCGCGACGAAGAGGTGATCGCTGCGGCCAACGAACACGGCCTGGCGATGGTATTTACCGGCGCGCGTCATTTCAGGCATTGAAACCCTTAACCACAGAGACACAGAGAAAAACGTTCTTTCTTGTCTGCTCTGCGTCTCTGTGCC
>JBBRXI010000162.1:0-5886 GCA_038248575.1 Burkholderiales bacterium
AGCGACTCGGTGCGGGCGATCGCCCGCGCGCGCGAGCAGATCGCCGCCGGCGCCGATCTGCTCGACCTCGGCGCCGAATCGTCGCGTCCGGGCGCCATTGCCGCCTCGCTCGACGATGAACTCGATCGCCTGCTGCCGGTTCTCGTCGCGTTGGCCGACTGCGGCGTGCCGATCTCGGTCGACAGCTACAAGCCCGAGGTCATGCGTGCGGCGATTGCGCACGGCGCAGCGATGATCAATGACATCACCGCGCTACGCATGCCCGGTGCGCTCGAAGTTGTCGCGGCCAGCGATTGCGCGGTGTGCCTGATGCATATGCAGGGCGAACCGCTGACCATGCAGAAAAACCCGGCCTATGCCGACGTCGTCGGTGAGGTGCGCGCTTTTCTGGCTGAACGCATCGCCGTCGCGCTCGCCGCCGGCCTGGCACGCGACCGCCTAGTCCTCGATCCGGGATTCGGTTTCGGCAAAACGCTGGCGCACAACGTCGAACTTCTGCGCCGCTTCGACGAGCTTTCGACGGACGGCCTGCCGCTGCTCGCGGGCATTTCGCGCAAGTCGATGCTCGGAGCGATCAGCGGACGGTCGGTCGACCAGCGCCTGTCGGCGAGCCTCAGCGCTGCCGTGCTCGCCGCAGAGCGCGGCGCGCGCATCTTGCGCGTGCACGACGTCGCCGAGACGCGCGACGCCCTGGCCGTGTGGCAGGCGATTCGTTGCGCCTGAGCCATCGCTGACGATGTACGCGAGCGCGTTTTCGCGTTGCTCGGTGTAACAAAACGGTAATGTCATTGCGCGTGACAAGCGCCGAGTGTCTCTGCTAGTCTGCATTAAAAGCGTGAAATCCTGAGCGTCGATGGGATGACTTTCATCGAGGCGCCGCATCGCCCGCGTAGAAATTGGGAGAAGGAAGAGGCCCGAATGGCGCAAGAAATCGAGCTCAAATTACGTCTGCCGCCCGCACAAGCGCGACGCTTGCAGTCACACCCGGCGTTGGCCGGGCATCAGCCGCAGAAGTACAGGCTGCTAAATACCTACTATGACACGCCAGACCTTGATCTACGCAAGCGCGGCATTGCCCTGCGTTTGCGGCGCAAGGGCTGGGCTACCTGGCTAATGACGGTCAAAGGAGGCATTCCCGGCGCCGGTGGTCTGGCGCAACGCAATGAATGGGAGGCCGCGACGCAACCGGGTGTATTCGATTTCGGCATGGTTACGGATCCGCAATTGCGCGAGTTTCTGGAATTTCACCATTCCCGGCTGCAGCCCGTTTTTTCGACGGATTTCACGCGTACGGCATGGATGCTAAATCACGGTGATGCAGTCATCGAACTGGCGCTCGATCGCGGTAGGATCACAGCGGGTTCTACCGGCGCCAACGCCGTCCCGCTTAGCGAGCCACTGTGCGAAGTCGAACTCGAGCTGATTGAAGGTGCCTCGCCTGACGAGCTCTTTAGTCTGGCCATCGAGCTGGCTACTGATCTGCATCTTCATCCCGAGATTGCCAGCAAGGCCGAGCGCGGCTACGTCCTTTCCGCCGGTGCACCGCCACGGGCGGTCAAGGCGTTCTCGTCGCCAGTCGAAAAAGCGATGCTGCCGGTCGAGGCGTTTCGTTCGATCGCCCTGGCCTGTCTGTTGCAGCTCCAGCGTAACGAAGCCGGGGCAGTGATCGGTAAGGATCCCGAATTCGTGCATCAGGCCAGGGTCGCTATCCGTCGCCTACGTTCAGCCTTCAAACTGTTCTCGCCGGTACTGTCCAAGTGTTTTGTCGAAGTTTATTCTCCACGTTGGCGGCAACTGGCCGGCCATCTTGGGAGTGCGCGTGACTGGGATGTGTTCCTGACCGAAACATTGGCTCCGCTGGAACAGGCATTCCCCGGTGATGCCGATCTGGCCGTCTTGAGAGTGCGCGGCGAAGCAACCAAGCGCAAGGCACAGGAATCGGCAGCGGTGGCTCTGAAACAGAAAGAGTTCAGCCAGCTCCTGCTGGCCTTTTCGGCGGCGTTGTTCCGGGTGGCGCCGCCGACAATCGCGCACGACAAGTACTCCGGTGCCACGCTGCGCAAGTTCGCCAGCCAGAGATTGGAAAAGCGGGCGAAGGCGATCGCCAGGCTGGTCAGGGAACACAGCAAGATGAATGCCGAACGTCGCCATGAGTTGAGGATAGCGTTCAAGAAGCTGCGTTATGCGCTCGAATTTTTTGCGCCCATTATGGCGGGCAAGCGCTTGACGGCCTATCAGACGTCCCTGTCAACGATTCAGGACTTGCTCGGTACGCTGAACGATCAGGTCACGGCATCACGTTTGATCAAGGAAGTGCACCCGAGAGACGAACCGGATCCTTTAACCAGGGGATGGATTGCCGGTCGAACTGAACTTCTGATTACGGCACTCAATCAAGAGTTGCGCGGATTCACGGCGAGCAGGAAACCCTGGCGCTAAGGCGTTGCTGGCCTCTATGCGCAAAGCGTCGTGCTTGCGCCGGATGCGGATGGTCGTTTATTTCCGCTGCCGTTTCGATGACCAGAAAGGCCGCCGTCATGCGCTCGAGCGCTTGCACGGTTTTGGCGCTCGCTCAAGCGGCGGCGGTTTCAGTACAATGACTGCCTTTGGCGCCTGAGCACTGCGGCGCCGCAGCCAGAGAGACTTGATGACAAGAAAATATTTTGGCACGGACGGCGTGCGCGGCCGCGTCGGCCAGATGCCGATTACGCCCGATTTCGTAATGCGTCTGGGCTATTCGGCCGGCAAAGTTCTGATCGCCGACCAGTTGGCGCGCGGGCAGGGCGGCGAGCGCCCGGCCGTTCTCATCGGCAAGGACACGCGGATTTCCGGCTATATGCTCGAAGCGGCGCTGGAAGCCGGTTTCTCGGCGGCAGGCGTCGATACCTGCCTGGTTGGGCCGATGCCGACGCCGGCCGTTGCTTACCTGACCCGCGCGCTGCGCCTGCAGGCCGGGATCGTGATTTCCGCCTCGCACAATCCCTATTACGATAACGGGATCAAGTTCTTCTCGGCGCACGGAACCAAGCTCGACGATGCGCTCGAAGCGCGCATCGAGGCCGGCATCGACGCGTCGATCGAATGTGTCCAGTCGGCCGAACTCGGCCGTGCACGGCGCATCGACGACGCCGCCGGGCGCTATATCGAATTTTGCAAGAGCACTTTTCCCAACGATCTTGACCTGCGCGGCCTGAAAATCGTCGTCGATTGCGCGCACGGCGCCGCCTACCATATTGCTCCGCACGTGTTCCATGAACTCGGCGCGGAAGTCATCGCCATCGGCGCCGAACCCGATGGCCTCAACATCAACAAGGACGTCGGTGCGACGGCGCCCGCCGCGCTCGCCCAAGCGGTTCTCGCGAACGCGGCCGATCTCGGGATCGCGCTCGACGGCGACGCCGATCGCGTGATGATGGTCGATGCGGCAGGGACAATTTACGACGGCGACCAGTTGCTGCTTGCCGTCGTGCGTAGCCGCTTGCGGCAAGGCGCGGTGGCCGGCGTCGTCGGAACGCTGATGACCAATCTCGCGTTCGAACACGCGCTTGCCGGGCTCGATGTCGCTTTCGCGCGTGCCGGCGTCGGTGACCGCTACGTGCTTGAGTTGCTACGCGAAAAAGGCTGGCTGTACGGCGGCGAGAATTCGGGGCATATCCTCTGCCTTGACCGGCACACCACCGGCGACGGCATCGTCTCGGCGCTGCAGGTGCTCTGCGCGCTGCGCGAGGAGGGCGGCGACCTGGGTCGCCTGCTCGGCCAGTTGGTGCTTTATCCGCAGGTCCTGATCAACGTTCCACTGGCCAAGGGCTTCGCGTGGAAAGACAATGCACAGATCGCTGCCGCCCACCGCAACGTCGAAACGAGCCTCGACGGCACCGGGCGCGTCCTCTTGCGGGCGTCGGGGACCGAGCCCTTGCTGCGCGTGATGGTCGAAGGACGCGATGCGGAGCAGGTGCAGGCGGCAGCAGAAGAACTTGCCAGCACCGTGCGCCACGCGGTCATGCTGTAACAGTGTCGTAACATTCGCCCGATAAACTGGCAGCGCTGTATCCCATGTCTATCCAAGGAGACTGTTACATGAAGATTACGAAATTTGCCGCGGTCGCGGCGCTGGCGCTCGGCGGATTGGCCGTCTCCGGACTGGTTCATGCCGATGTGCCGCTGGTCAAGATCGACGGTTCGTCGACGGTCTATCCGATCACCGAGGCGGTCGCCGAGGACTATCAGAAGGCCAAGAAGAACAGCGTTCGCGTGACGGTGGGGATTTCCGGAACCGGTGGCGGCTTCAAGAAGTTCTGCCGCGGCGAGATCGATATTTCGGACGCGTCGCGTCCGATCACCAAGAAGGAAATGGACGACTGCAAGGCTGCCGGGGTCGAGTATATGGAATTCCCGGTGGCCTATGACGCGCTGACCGTCGTCATCCATCCCAAGAACGACTGGGCCAAGAACATGACGGTGGCCGAGCTCAAGGCGATCTGGGAGCCGGCGGCGCAAGGCAAGATCACCAACTGGAAGCAGGTTAATCCGGCGTGGCCGGATCGCCCGCTCAAGCTCTACGGTCCCGGCGCCGATTCAGGTACTTTTGAATACTTTACCGAAGCGATCAACGGCAAGTCGAAAGCCACCCGCGGCGACTTTACCGCGTCCGAGGACGACAACGTGCTGGTGCAGGGCGTCTCGCGCGATGTCGGCGGCCTGGGTTATTTCGGCTTTGCCTACTTTATCGAGAACAAGGACAAGCTGGCGGCCGTCTCGGTCGCCGCCGCCCCCGGTTCGCCGGCCGTCGCGCCGTCGATCGAGACGGTGGTCAACGGCACCTACCAGCCGCTGGCGCGGCCGATCTTCATCTACGTCAATGCCAAGTCGGCGGACAAGCCCGAGGTCAAGGAATTCATTGAATATTATTTCAAGCATGGCGAAAAACTGGTCAAGGAAGTGAAATACGTTCCCCTGCCGGCCAAAGCCTATGCCTACAACCTGGATCACTTTACCAAGCGCATGAAGGGTACCAAGTTCGGCGGCGAAAACAAGATTGGCATAACCATTGAAGCGTTGATGAAGATCGAAGCAAAATAAGACTCCCCGGCGTTCCACCCCGGTTGGTCGGGGAGGGAACGCCGGTTTCAGGATAGACTTGAGGGCCCTTGTTGGTGAATACCTACGCAGCGACTGCCGGAAAGCTCGACCGCATGTCCCAACCCAGCGAGCGACTACAAAAAGACTTCACCCGCCATCTGAAGGAACGCGTGATCGAGGCCATGCTCTTTCTCGCGGCCTTCGTTTCGGTGTTCACGACGACGGCGATCGTCTACATCCTGATCAGCGAGTCCTGGGTGTTTTTCCAGCATGTTCCGCTGACCGATTTCCTTTTCGATACGCAGTGGACGCCGCTTTTTGACGACGCCCACTACGGTATCATGGTGCTGCTCTCGGGGACGATCACCAGTTCGCTGGTTGCCGTACTGGTGGCGATTCCGCTCGGGACGATCATCGCTATTTACCTTTCCGAGTTCGCGCCGTTTGCCGTGCGTGAAGTGGCCAAGCCCTTCCTCGAATTGCTCGGCGGGATTCCGACGATCATCTACGGTTATTTCGCGCTGCTTTTCCTGACGCCGTTGCTGCAAAAGATCTATCCCGACCTGCCCGGATTCAACCTGCTCTCGGCCGGAATCGTCATGGGCATCATGATCATTCCCTACGTCGCCTCGCTCTCCGAGGATGCCATGCGCGCGGTGCCCATGGCGCTGCGCGAAGGCTCCTACGCGATGGGCGCGACGCGCTTGCAGACCGCCTTGCGGGTGGTTGTTCCGTCGGCGATTTCGGGAATCGCTTCAGCGTACATCCTGGGCATCTCGCGCGCCGTCGGGGAAACGATGATCCTCG
>JBBRXI010000163.1:0-5770 GCA_038248575.1 Burkholderiales bacterium
GACGCGGCCGCCGCGATAGGTCAGCGGCTCATCGAAGCGCCCGGCCTCGACATAGGCGACGAAGTCAGGATGGCGTATGAGATTGAACAACGCCTGACCGCGATCCTGCTGCGCCGAAATCGCGAAGTAGCGTTCGGCGCGCTCGTTGAGCCAGTCGATGTGCCGGTGGCGATCGAAAGCGATGATCCCGTCGGGGAGCGCCTGCACCGCCTGGCGGAAGCGGGCCAGCGTTTGCGCCAGTGCCTGCTGCTCGCCGCGGCGGATGCGCACGCGCCGGTGCAGGCCGGCAAAAACGTTCTCCCAAGCGCCGCGCCCGCGCGGCAGGGGCTGGTCGAGTGGTCCCTCGAGCCAGCGCATGAGCTGGCCGAGATGAACGAGATGCCAGCCGAGCAGCAGCAACAGGCAGATGATCGCTGCTGCGAGCCCTGCGGCGAGGTCGACAGCGAGCGCCAGCGGCGCGAGTACGAGACCGACGATCGCCGCCAGCAGCCACAGGCTGCGCGCCCACACCTCGCTCACGGCGCGAGCGACTTACGGCAAAAGTCAGCGACCATGGGCAGCATTTCCATGCTCATTCGACCTGCGCGGAAAACCGGTAACCGCTGCCGCGCACGGTCTGGATCAGGCGGTCGTGACCGCTCGCCTCGAGCGCCGCGCGCAGGCGGCGAATATGCACGTCGACGGTGCGCTCTTCGACGAAGACGTGATCGCCCCACACCTGATCGAGCAGCAGCGTGCGGCTGTGCACGCGCTCGGCGTGGGTCATGAAGAAATGCAGCAGGCGAAATTCGGTCGGCCCGAGGTCGAGCGCCCGGCCGTTGCCCGAGACGCGATGCGTCACCGGATCGACGCGCAGGCCATCGACCTCGACGCAATCGTCGGTCATTTGCGGCGCGCGTCGACGCAATACGGCCTTGATTCGTGCTATCAGTTCGCGCGGCGAGAATGGCTTGGTCAGGTAATCGTCGGCGCCGGCATCGAGCCCGGCGACCTTGTCACCCTCTTCGCTGCGCGCCGTCAACAGGATGATCGGCAAATCGCGGGTGCGCTCAGCGGCGCGCAGTTGCCGCGCATACTGCACGCCACTCATGCCCGGGAGCATCCAGTCGAGCAGCACGAGGTCGGGCAGCGCGTCGCTGACCCGCTGCACGGCTGCTTCGGCCGAATCGGCGCGCACCACGCGGTGGCCGGCGCGGCCGAGCGTCGCGGCGATCAGTTCCTGAATCGAAGATTCGTCTTCAACGACAAGAATGGTGGCGGACATGCAAGCGAACCCTCGGCAATTCAGTGCGTCTAGTGTATGAACGCAGCGTTACAAATTCGTGACAGCCCGGCTGCCGGACACCTGCGAACTTGCGCTATGATAGCGCGTTCGTAGATAGGCAAGGACAGGCATGGCAGGGCTCAACTCCGACACTCCGCTTCCGACCGAGATCAAACTGCACCAGAAATCGCGCATCATCGAACTCGCCTTTGACAACGGCGAGCGTTGTGAGCTGAGCTACGAGTTTCTGCGCGTCTTTACCCCATCGGCGGTGGCACGCGGTCACGGGCCGGGACAGGAAACCCTGCAGGTCGGCCAGCGCGACGTCGACATCGTGCGCGTCGAACCGGTCGGTAACTACGCGATCAAGCCGGTCTTCTCCGACGGGCACGACACTGGCCTCTACTCGTGGGATGTCCTCTATACGCTGTGCCGCCATCGCGACGAGCTCTGGCAGGCCTACCTCGACAAGCTTGCCGCGCAGGGTGGCAGCCGCGATCCTTCTGCCAACCCGCCGCCCGCGCCCAAGCCAGCGCCCAAGTGCGGACCGCGGCGTTGACCGTTGGCCAGGCTTGCAAATGGCTGGATTCCCGTTTTCCGGCTCGCCGTCTATCGGCTGCTTTCGCGCGCTATCGTCGCCCGATCGATTATTGCGGCTTGCTTTTTGCCGGCTTGACCTCAGTTAGCTGACACCATCATGGATACTCCGAACGACCTCCGCGCTGACGGCGCGCGGCGCACGCATTTTGGCTTCGAGCAGGTCGCCGAGGCCGAAAAGGCGCAGCGCGTTGCCGAAGTTTTCACTTCGGTCGCGCAGCGCTACGACGTGATGAACGACCTGATGTCGGGCGGCATGCACCGGCTGTGGAAGACTTTTACCATCGCGCGCAGCGGCGTGCGCGAAGGATCGCGCGTTCTCGACGTCGCCGGCGGCACCGGCGACCTCGCCCTGGCTTTTGCGCGCAAGGCCGGGAAGAGCGGACAGGTGTGGCTTACCGACATCAACAAAGCGATGCTGACCAACGGTCGCGACCGGCTCTGTGATAAAGGTTTTTTGCTTCCGGTGGCGCAATGCGACGCAGAAAAGCTGCCGTTTCCCGACGATTACTTCGATTGCGTCAGCGTCGCTTTCGGGCTTCGTAACATGACGCACAAGGACGCCGCGCTCGGCGAGATGCAGCGCGTGCTGCGCCCCGGCGGGCGGCTGCTCGTTCTCGAATTTTCCCAGGTGTGGAAACCGCTCGCGCCGATTTACGACTTTTACTCGTTTAATGTAATCCCCCGCCTTGGCGCGGCAATCACCCGCGACGAAGCGAGTTACCGTTACCTTGCCGAATCGATCCGCGTTCATCCCGACCAGCAAACGCTGAAGACGATGATGGAACAATCCGGTTTCGAAAAGGTCGAATATTTCAACCTCACGCTCGGCGTTGTCGCCCTGCACCGTGGCTTTAAACTCTAGGAGAAACTCATGAAAAATCTATTAATTGCCGGATTCCTCTCGCTTGTCGCGCTCGGCATGAGCGTCGGCGATGCCGAGGCCGCGCGTCTGGGCGGCGGAAAATCGTTCGGCATGCAGCGCCAGGCGGTGACGCCGCGGCCGGCCGCGCCGACCCAAGCTGCACCGGCGCCGAGCGCGCCGGCCGGTGCCGCCGCAGCGGCGCCCAAGCGCAACTGGATGGGACCGATCGCCGGCCTCGCCGCCGGGCTCGGCATCGCCGCGCTGCTCTCGCACTTTGGCCTCGGCGAAGGCATGGCCAACATCCTGATGATCGCGCTGCTCGCCATGGCGGCAGTTTTCGTCGTCAAGCTGCTCATGCGCCGCGCCGCGCCGGCCCAGCCCAGTGATCCCCTGCAGTACGCCGGCGGCGCGCGTCCCGAAGTGGCCCGCGATGCGCCCTCAGTCGTTCCCTTCCCGGGGACTCGCGCGGCGGTGAGCGCGGACAGCGCGGCGCGTATCCCGGCCGGCTTTGACAGTGAAGGCTTCCTGCGCGTCGCCAAGCTCAATTTCATTCGCCTGCAGGCGGCCAACGACGGCGGCGACCTCGCCGACATCCGCGAATTCGTCAGCCCCGAGCTCTATGCCGAGATCAAGATGCAACTCGACGAGCGTGGCCAGGCGGCGCAACAGACCGACGTCGTGACGCTCAACGCCGAACTGCTCGAAGTCGTCAGCGAGGACGCGCGCCACATCGCTAGCGTGCAGTTCTCCGGAATGCTGCGCGAGACGGCCGGCGCGCCGGCGACGCCGTTTACCGAAGTCTGGCACCTCGCCAAACCAGTTGCGGGTGATCAGGGCTGGATTATCGCCGGCATCCAGCAGGTCGCTTGAAGACCCTGATGGCGCGCGGCCCGCTGTCCGCCGCCATCGGCTTTCTCAACCATCTGATCGCCGGCGAAGACTGGGCGTGTGAGCGCCTTAAGCCCTTCACCGGTAAGACCGTTCGCCTCGCATCGGGGGCGTTCGTTTTGCCGATTGAAATCACCGCCGACGGTCTGCTCGGCGCTGCCGACGCGGACGCCAGCCCGGCGGTGACCATCACCCTGCCGGCCGACGCGCCGTTGCGCGCCCTTGGCGGGCGCGCCGCGCTGCTGGCCAGCGCGCAGGTCGGCGGATCGGCCGAACTCGCCGAGACGCTGAGCTTCATTTTCCGGTCGCTACGCTGGGACGTCGAGGCCGACCTCGCACGGATCTTCGGCGACATCGTCGCGCGGCGCCTGGTGGACGGTGGCCGGCAACTCGCCGGCTGGCAGGCGGCGCAGGCCCGCAACCTTGCCGCCAACCTCGCCGAGTACTTCACCGAAGAGAATCCGCTGATCACGCGCCAGAGCGATGTTGCGCGCTTTTGCGCCGATGTCGGCGGCCTCGGCGAGCCACTCGCCGCGCTCGAACGACGCATCGCTGCGCTCGAAGGCTGAGCCAGCAGGCGCGTGACAAAGTCCCGGCCGCCCTGTAGAGCCCAGCTCCGCTGAACGATGCGGCGCCTGCACCTCCTCCGCCCATCGCACAGATAATCCGACCGAAGGAAGTGCAGAGCTGCGCTCCGGCAAAACCCCGACTGCGGATCACGGCAGCACACAGCATCGCGCAGAAAATCTGCGCTCCTACAAAAACCCGGCCGCGGATCATGGCAGCACGCAGCAAAACGCCGTCATCGCGCCTTGCCGAAGCCGGGGCGGTCGATTAGGCTGCACGTTTTTCCCCGCCCTTATCGCATGAACGACACCTCGCCACACAGCCTGATTGAAGACGCCCAGGCGCTGCTTTCGGGAACCCTGCTCGTCGCCTTTGCCATCTTCCTCTTTCGTCAGGCCGGTCTGCTCACCGGCGGCACGCCAGGCCTTGCCTTCCTGGCGCACTACGCGAGCAGCCGCTGGTCGGCTCCCTTGTCCTTCGGCGTGCTTTATTTCGTCATCAACATTCCCTTCTATCTCTTCGGCCTGCGCGCGCTCGGCGTCGTGTTCACGGTGAAAACCTTTTGCGCCGTTCTCTTGCTTTCGCTTTACAGCGAGCTGCTCGGCAACTGGATCGTCATCGAGCGTATCGACCCGGTGTTCGCTGCTGTCCTTGGCGGCCTGCTCGCCGGTGCCGGCCTGCTCATGCTCATCCGCCACCAGGCCAGCCTCGGCGGCGTCGGCGTCCTCGCTATCTACCTGCAGAAGCGGCGCGGTTGGCGCGCCGGAACGCTGCAGATGATTGCCGACGGCCTCATCGTCTGCGCCGCGCTCTTCGTCGTCGAGCCTGACCGCGTCGCGCTTTCGGTGCTCGGCGCGCTGGTGCTCAATATGGTGCTCGCCATCAACCACCGACCCGGACGCTATTTCGGCCAGTAGTCGCACGGGGCAAAATCGATTGCCTTCGCCAGCCGCTTTGACTATATTGCTAACTCGAGTTAGCGCGGCGTCCGCCATAAGCTGACTGACAATTAAACACGGAGGTGGTCGGTATGTTCGCTAAAGCCCGTTGTCTTGCCGTCGTGCTCGGTTCCACCCTGGTCGCCAGCGCCTACGCGCAGCAACCGATTGTCATGCGCTGGGGCGACGTCGTCGCCGGCGGCCATCCGCAAGTGGTGATGATCGATCGCGTCGCCGCCGAAGTGAAAGCCAAGACCAACGGGCGCGTCGACATTCAGGCCTTCCCGAACGGCCAGATCGGCAGCTCGCGCGACATGATCGAGGCCGTCTCGAACGGCACGCAGCAGCTCATTACCGAAGGCGCCGCCAACTTCGGCGCCTGGGCGCCGTCGATCTCGGTCACCGAAGCGCCCTATATCTGGAAGAGCCCCGAGCACCTGATCAAGGCCATGAACGGGCCGCTCAAGGACAAGTACAACGAGCAACTGATCAAGGGACGCGGCATGCGCATCCTCGGCGCGACCTACTACGGTACGCGGCATCTGACGACGAGCGACCGCCCGGTGAGGACGCTCGACGACGCCAAGGGGCTCAAGGTGCGCGTTCCCGAGAACGACGTCTTCAAGGCGATGGCCGAGAGCTGGGGCGCCA
>JBBRXI010000164.1:0-5738 GCA_038248575.1 Burkholderiales bacterium
GGCCGTCGCTCTGCTCACCGGACTCACCTATAAACTCGTCAACGAAGTGGCGATCCTGTCGCTCGTCGCGGTTTACGTCGGCGCCATTTCGGGCGGTGCCCAATCGGCGATCCTGATGAACATTCCCGGAACGCCGGCGTCCGCGGCAACCGCCGTCGACGGTTTTCCGATCGGCCAGCGCGGCGAAGGCGGCCTCGGAATTTTCGTCGCCACCGTCTCGTCGTGCACCGGGACGATCATCGGTACGCTGTGCATCGTGCTGCTGACGCCGCCACTGGCCTTGCTGGCGCTCAAATTCGGCGCCTACGAATTCTTCCTGCTGGCGCTCTTCGGCGTCATGATCTGCGGCCAGCTGACCGCCGGCACCGACCCGTTGAAAGGCTGGATCTCCGGGATCCTCGGCCTCATCGTCTCGCAGATCGGCATGGACGGAATGAACGCCTACCCGCGCTTTACCTTCGGCGAGATCAACCTGTTGTCGGGAATCCCGCTGATCCCGGTGATGATCGGCCTCTTTGGCTTCCCTGAAATTCTCTACGGACTCGTCTCAAGCACGGCGCGAGCGCAAATCAAGACCTCGTCGCTGGAGATGAAAAAAGGCCTGGGCATCGTGCTCAGGAACAAGCTCAACATCATCCGCTCGTCGGCGATCGGCGTCGCCGTCGGCATCATTCCCGGCGTCGGCGAAGACGTCGCCGGCTGGCTGTCGTATTGGGCGGCAAAGAAGTCGAGCAAGACCCCCGAGATCTTCGGCAAGGGCGCCTACGAAGGCGTCGTCGCTGCCGAAGCGGGCAACAACGCCTGTATCGGCGGCGCGCTGATCCCGGTGCTCTCGCTCGCCGTTCCCGGCAGCGCGCCGGCCGCCGTCCTGCTCGCCGCGCTGTGGCTGCACGGCTTGCGCCCCGGACCGCTGCTGATGAGCGAATCACCGGGCTTTGTCATCGATATCAGCGTCTACATGGCGATCAGCGCGATCACCATGGTCGTCCTCGCGCTCTTTGTTTCCAAGGCGACGGTGAAGATCCTCGCGGTCAAGAGCACGATCCTGATGCCGATCGTCTACGTGCTCTGCACGATCGGCGCCTTTGTCATCAGCAACAGCATCTTCGACATTTACCTCGTGTTCGTTTTCGGTATCGTCGGCCTGCTCTTGCGCGAAATGTCGTACCCGGCGGCGCCCTTCCTGCTCGGCATCATCCTCGGGCCGATGGCCGACAATAGCTTGCGGCGTGCGCTGGTTCTCTCGTCGGGCGATCCTTCGCCTTTCTTCACGCGCCCGATCAGCCTCATTTTTGCCACTGCGATCATCCTCATGGCGCTCTCGCAGCTCAACGCCTTTAGCTGGCTGAGGAAATTTCTGGTGCACAAGGAATTGAAGGAGTAAGGCGATGAAAGCGATTCGTGTCGGTCTCGTCGGCAGCGGTTTCGTCGCCGAATTGCATATGCACGCCTACCAGCGCGTCTATGGTGTCGATACGGTCGTCGCCGCCGTCGCGGCGCGCGGTGATGCGGTCACAGGCTTTGCCAAGCGTCACGGCATCGCCAAGGTCTACCGGGATTTCGCCGACCTCGTGCGCGACCCGGAAATCGACGTCATCGACATCTGCACGCCGGCCGCGCTGCACGCGCCGATGATTCTCGAGGCGATGGAGGCCGGGCGCCACGTTATTTGCGAGAAGCCGTTCACCGGCTATTTCGGCCGGCCGGGCGACGCGTTGCCAATCGGCAAGCTCGCCAAAGCGCTGATGTACGAGCGCGTTAGCGAAGAAATGGCAGCGACGCGCCAACGGATTGCCGCCAGCGGACGCCTGTTCATGTACGCCGAGAACTGGGTTTATGCGCCGGCGGTGGCGAAGACTGCCGAGATCCTGCGCGCGACGCGCGACAAGATCCTCTTCATGAAGGCCGAGGAAAGCCACAGCGGATCGCACGCCGGGCACGCCGCGCGCTGGGACCTGTCGGGCGGCGGTGCGCTGATCCGTCAGGGCTGCCATCCGCTCTCGGCGGTGCTCTACCTCAAGCAGGTCGAGGCGGCCGCGCGCGGCGAGACGATCGCCATCGCCGAGGTGACGGCCGACGTCGGCCATATGGGCAATCGGCTGCTGCCCGAAGACCACCGCTACATCCTCTCGCACCCGGTCGACGTCGAAGACTGGGCGATGATGAACCTGAGCTTCACCGACGGCACCAAGAGCACGATTTTCGCCGGCGACATGGTCCTCGGTGGCGTCCGCAACCTCGTCGAAACCTACACCACAGGCGGCGTGCTCAACGCCAATATGTGTCCGAATACCGGGATGGTGACTTACCTCACCGACGAAGCGAAGCTCGAGGACGTCTACATCACCGAGAAAGTCGATCGCAAGACCGGCTGGCAGTTCGTCTGCCTCGAGGAAGCGTGGACGCGTGGCTATATCCAGGAAATCCAGGACTTCATGGAATGCGTCGCGTACGACCGCCAACCGCTGTCGGGCGTAGACCTGGCGTTCGATACGATCAAGGCGACCTACGCCGCTTACTGGTCGGCCGAAGACGGCAAGCGCATCACGCTTTAAGCGAGACCGCGCGCAGGGTAGCGCAAATTTTCTGCGCGATTAGGAGTTTAGTCATGCGCTGGATACCGCCGTTTCAAGCCATGCTATTCGCTGCAATCACTTTCGCGGCGCCGCTCCCCGCCGCTGAGCCACCACCCTTGCTGCTCGCCGAAGTCGACGATGGCCACGCTGACGTTCGCCAATACCTGGTCAGCGAGAAGCTCGACGGCGTTCGCGCCATGTGGGACGGGCAGGAGCTGCGCACGCGCAAGGGCACGGTGATCAACGCGCCGGACTGGTTCGTCGCGGGCTTTCCGCAGCGCTCGCTCGACGGCGAATTGTGGATCGGGCGGCAACGCTTCGAGCGCGTCTCGGCCGCTGTCCGCCGGCAAGTGCCGAACGACGCCGAGTGGCGCGAGATCCGCTACATGGCCTTCGAACTACCGCAGGCGCCGGGCACCTTCCGTGAGCGCGCGCAAGCCATAGAGACAATCACGCGGCAAGCCGGCGTGCCGTGGCTGCAGGCGGTCGCACAATTCGAACTGCCCAGCCGCAAGGCGCTCGAGCGCAAACTCGCCGAGGTGCTCAAGGCCGGCGGCGAGGGGCTGATGCTGCACCGCGCCGACGCGCCCTACGTCACCGGCCGCAGCGACGTCCTGCTCAAGGTCAAAGCCTGGCGCGACGCCGAAGCGACGGTCATCGGCCATCTGCCCGGCAAGGGCAAGTACGCCGGCGTCCTTGGCGCGCTGCGCGTGCGCACCGACGCCGGCGTCGAACTGCGGCTCGGCAGCGGCTTGTCCGACCGCGACCGCCGCATCCCGCCGGCGATCGGTACGGTCGTGACGTTCCGCTACCGCGAACTCACGAACCGGGGCGTTCCGCGTTTTGCCAGCTATTACCGCGTGCGCGAATGAATATTTCGAACCGTCGGCGTTCGCCAAATGCGCCGTCAATGAGGAACGGGCGGCGTGCTTGGTCGTAAGCCAGAATGCGCGATAATCCCGTTTTCTTCTTAACGGAAAAAACGAATGAAAACACGCAAGGGAATCATCCTCGCCGGCGGCTCGGGGACCCGGCTTTACCCGGCAACCCAGGTCGTGTCCAAGCAGTTATTGCCGATCTTCGACAAGCCAATGATCTACTACCCGCTCTCAACGCTGCTGCTCGCCGGCATTCGCGACATTCTGGTGATCTCGACGCCGCAGGACACGCCGCGCTTCGAGCAGCTCTTGGGCGACGGCAGCCAGTGGGGCATCAACCTGAGCTACGCCGTGCAGGCCTCGCCCGACGGACTCGCGCAGGCCTTTCTGATCGGTGAGACCTTCATCGGCGACGACCCGTCGGCGCTGGTCCTTGGCGACAACATTTTTTATGGGCACGATTTTGCCGGACTCGTGCGGGATGCGTCCGCGCGCGCCGAGGGCGCGACGGTATTCGCCTACGCGGTCAACGACCCCGAACGCTACGGCGTCGTCGAATTCGACGCCGCCGGCCGCGCCATCAGCCTGGAAGAAAAACCGAAAGCACCCAAATCGCGCTACGCGGTGACCGGACTTTATTTCTACGACAACCACGTCGTCGAACTCGCCAAGACCGTCAAACCGTCGGCGCGCGGCGAGCTCGAGATCACCGACCTCAACCGCCTCTACCTTGAACAGGGCAATCTCAGCGTCGAGACGATGGGCCGCGGCTACGCCTGGCTCGACACCGGCACGCACGAATCGATGCTCGAAGCGAGCCAGTTCATCCAGACGATCGAGAAGCGCCAGGGCCTGAAAGTCGCCTGCCCCGAGGAAATCGCCTGGCGCCAGGGCTGGATCGACGACACGCAACTGGAAAAAATGGCGCAGGCGCTCGCCAAGTCAGGCTACGGCCAGTACCTCACCGGCCTGCTGCGCGAGAAGGTGTTCGCGTGATCGTTCGGCAGACGGCCGAGGGAGACCCAAGCCGACTTTGCTGAAGGGACGACCCGATGTTGCGATTATTGCGCATCTATTGCAACATACGAGGTATCCATTTAGAAGGAGGCTCAGCATGTCTTCCAGCACGAACACCTATATAAATTCTCCCAAGAAGGCGACTAACGTTTCTTTGGCAGAAAATCTGCTCGTCGAGGCCAAGGAGTTGCGTATCAATGTATCGCAAGCCGCCGAAGCCGGTGTTGCGCAGGCGGTGGCAGAGAAACGCGCCGCGCTGTGGGTCGCCGATAACGCGAAAGCGTTCGAGTGTTGGAATGCTTATGTGGAAAAGAATGGGCTTCCCCTCGCGAAGTACAGGAATTTCTGATGCCGGGATTTACGGTCTATCGAAACCCTGACGGGAAGGGCTACCTGCTTGATTTGCAGGCGGAGGTCAATAGTCATTTTTCCACCCGCGTCGTCGCTCCCTTGATTCCCTTCGAGGACATTTCAGACTATGCAAAATCGCTCAATCCAATCTTTGAGATTGAAGGAGCGCAAGTGGTCATGGCAACTCAAGGCATGGCGGCCGTTCCTCTACTTATACTCAGACAACCGGTAACGTCGTTGGCGCACAAGCGGGCAGAAATCGTTGCTGCAATAGACCTCTTGTTTCAAGGGTTCTAACGTTCACGCGGGGAAACCCACTATAGCGGCTGGTGTTCTGATCTTCTGCACTCGCAGAGAAGGCCCTTCAAACGTCATTTTGTGCATATCCCTTAAGAGAGAGCCGACAAAATTGAACATCACCCCCACGTCGATTTCCGACGTTCTCCTCATCGAACCGAAAGTCTTCGGCGACGAGCGCGGTTTTTTCTTCGAGAGCTTCAACCAACGCGCCTTCAACGAAGCAACCGGCCTCGACGTCCATTTCGTCCAGGACAACCACTCGAAGAGCGCGAAAAACGTCCTGCGCGGCCTGCACTATCAGCTGCCGCCGAAAGCGCAGGGCAAGCTCGTGCGTGTGATCGCCGGCGAAGTGTTCGATGTCGCTGTCGACATTCGCAACGACTCGCCAACTTTCGGCCAGTGGGTCGGCGAAGTGCTCTCTGCCGAGAACAAGCGACAGATGTGGATCCCGCCTGGCTTCGCGCACGGTTTTCTGACCCTCAGCGAATCGGCCGAGTTTCTCTACAAGACGACGGACTACTACTCGCCCGAGCACGAGCGCGGCATACTCTGGAGCGATCCGCAACTGGCTATCGCATGGCCCATGGCGGGAACACCATTGCTCGCTGCCAAAGAC